>NZ_LMCG01000011.1:0-12559 GCF_001623065.1 Pseudovibrio sp. Ad46
GCGATCCATCCAGCGTCAGATCACCGCCAACAGTGATGAGGTCACTGTCTACACCCGCTGTGCCAGACGGAGATCCAAGCTCAAAATCCAGAACGGATGCGGAGGTCAGATTAAGGTCACCGCCAATCGTCAGCCTACCCGGACTGTTACCCGCTGCAATCGTTCCGCTTGCAACGGACACCGATCCGCCAATCGTGCCTGACCCACCAAGGCTACCGCCGTTGACTGTAACATCACCAATGGAGCCATTAACAACCAGCCTTCCTCCCGAAACGGTGGTGCCGCCGGTATAGGTGTTGATGCCGGTCAGGATGGTGGTGCCAGCAAGCTGATTAACACTGCCATTCCCGTTAACGGCAGTCGAGAACGTGTAGTCGGTATCCGTGTGGTTGAAGTTGATCACCCCGGCACCGTAACCAAATTCAACCGCTGCGGCCTCCAGAACGCCTGCTGCTTGCGCAGTTTCGCCAGCAGCAGCACCAATATTGAGTGTGCCTTGTGAAACAGTGTCGACGGCCAGCTCGACATCACCATCTACATCCACGATGGCGCCATCTGCGATCGTCAGCGTCCCGGGCGCTCTATCTCCAACGATTATACGATTACTGCTCTCCCAAACGGAGCCTCCGCCCGTCACTGTAACAATACCCGAACTGGTCCCACTGAAGCTGGCACTGTCAAAGCCAATGTTGGCGAGACCAGAAGTGACCCTGCCGCCATTCTCTATTTTTAGGGAGCCGGCACCATACTGGCCGACGAAGAGAGTTCCGGCCTCCCAGACGGATCCGTCATTCGTCACAGTCACGGCACCTGTGGCGTCAGCCCCACCGATAACACTGCTCAGACCATTGGTAACCCTGCCGCCATCGGAGATGGTCAGCGTTCCGGTCCCATACACACCAACTGTAGAGTTAGTTGCAACATCTAACGAAGCCCCTGAACCCGTCACTGTCACGCTGCCCGACACGCGGCCAATATTCAGAAATCCACTATTAACCTCACTGCCCTCTCCAATGGTTAATGCGCCGGTACCGGCATAGCCGACCCTCAGCGCTTGAGTGTCGGTCAAAACACTCCCGCCGCGCAACTCCAGGGTACCGCCGGAAACTATAGTGTCGCCCGTGTAAGTGTTAGTTCCTGTCAAAATTGTGGTGCCGGAAAGTTGATTGACACTGCCATTCCCGCTGACATCCGCAGAAAAGGTGTAGTCACTATCTGTGTGATTGAAGTTGATCACCCCGGTACCATCACCAAATTCAACCGCTGCGGAATCAAGCGTCCCGGCTGCAGCAGCCGTTTCACCGCTGCCCGCACCAATGTTCAAAACGCCAGAACCAGTTGAATGAGCGCCCAGCTTAGTTGCTCCAGACACACTAACTGTTGCATCTTTGGAAATCGTCAGAGTGCCTTCGCCGCCGAGGCCGACAAACAGATTGCCCGAATTCTCCCAGGTTGACCCGGTGTCGGTCACCTCAACTGTGCCGATTGAGCCAATACCATGACCGATAATGCCGTTTGTATTACTCACCGTGCCACCATCGGATACCGTTAGAGTGCCATCGCCGGCGGCGCCGACATGCAGGTTGCCCGAATTGTCCCAGGTTGATCCGGTCCCTGTCACCTCAATTGTGCCGGTTGAGCCACTGCCGCCGCCAATAATGCCGTACTGATTGTTCACCGCGCCGCCATCGGATACCGTCAGAGTACCATCGCCTTGTTCGCCGACAAACAGGCCGCTCGAGATGTCCCAGGCTGATCCGGTGCCGCTCACCTCAACTCCGCCGGTTATGTCACTGTCGCCGCCGATGTAACCGTTCGAGCTACTCACCGCGCCGCCATCAGATACCGACAGTGTGCCATCTCCGCTTTCGCCGATACGAATGCTGTTCGAATTGCTCCAGATTGACCCAGTGCCGATCACTTCAACACTGCCAGTCGAGTCACTTTGATAACCGACATAACCGAACGCGCTTCTCACTGTGCCGCCATCGGATACCGTCAGAGTGCCGTTACCATAGTGACCGATACTCAGATCCACCGAATTGTCCCAGGTTGACCCGATGCCGGTCACCTCAACTGTGCCGGTTGAGCCACTGTTTTGGCCGATATAGCCGTGCGTATTACTCACCGCGCCACCATCGGACACCGTCAGAGTGCCATCGCCGTCGACGCCGACATATAGACGTTGCGCCTCTGCCGTTCCGTTGGTGGTTTTATTCGTTACAGTGGTCGGGTTGGGTGCTGTGGTATCAATGGTAACATAATGTGTACTATTCGGGATAATATCACTAGACCAGTTATCCTCAGTAAACCAGTCGGTCGAGTGGTTACCTTCCCAAGCCTGCCCAAGGGCGCCTGTTGCTCCGGACAACACCAAAGGCCCTGATACAATTACCGCAGCTGCAACATAGGGCGCTCGACTTGCTGTAACACCGGCCATTTTGGTCATGCGTCCACCGCACTTCAGACGGTTCAGAAAGTGCTTGTAACATACTGTTGTCGGGGGCGTAGTCATGTGGTTATCGGAACTCTTAGTTCTAATTCTTTGATGTACTCATCACACTTCAAGACCTGACCGTTTTGACGTGAAATGACGTGGAGTTTGTCGGTGCTTGTTCAGGAACACTCGTCAGCTTTTGGTATGGCTTCTCGAAAAGGCGCAAAATGGTACCTGCGAAGTGCTTCCGGTTCGGATGAACACTTTTTGTGGGCAACGCGCTCATGCGTAACGGTCTCTGCCACTCATTCGGATTGAAGTGGTGGAGAGAAAAAATGAGCAACTGCATCAGATTAGAGATGGTCTCTTGCTATGTGCTGTCGCTCATTTCATCCGGCTCGGCCCATCTTTGGTAGACTTTTCAATTACTTCATCGGCTGAAAATACTTAGGCTCCTAAACCTTCACAATAGAAAGAAATTGAAGGCTTTATCGCTATTAGCGATGAGGCAGAGGAGGAGGAATGCGGTCTCTTTTACGAGGTACATCAGTGGCCAAAATGTTGAGCAAATCTTGGATACAAGACTGCACGAGCTACATAACGTCTTAGAGGCGGCGAAGGTTGTCATAAACGAAGCGAGTGGGTCAGCGTTTTGAGCGGGAGTGAGCAATTGGCAAAATGCAAGGGTCGCCAGTGACACTGCTTGGAACTCAATCGGAGATATAGTGTTTTTCGAATGGAGTAACAGTTGCCCTTCGTTGAATGAAACTTGATAGAGTTTCCGGCGTAGATTTATTGCGGAGCTCCTCCTCTAAGTATATGGATCCTCTATAACAATGTGGGACAGTTCTCTGTTTACAGAGTGAATGTAGTTTGCCGCACAGCTCAGGCCGTAGACAATTGTGGCACACCCAAGCGCATAAGCCAGTGTAGTGTGCAACTCCGCTAGAAAATTTACGCTTTCCCCATGCACCCAACTCGCCACAGTAAGTCCCAAAGAGCTGCTAGGCCTTTCATTTACCAGCAATCTCACTCCACCAACGAGAGGCAAAATTACAAGGAGAGCAAATAGCACTGTGATTGATAGGCGAAAAAACCAATGGTGCGATTTCTTAAGAAGCCTGCGCTTTTCTACAAAGTAAAGTAGAATAAGCTTTCCAAGAATGGCGATCAAAAGTCCCATCCCCCAATATGCATGGAAGCGCGTGTAGCCCGCCGCATCGATCTCCGTTGCCCTCTGTCCTAAAACCCCAATCCCGAGCAGAAATTGAAAAGCACCCAAAACCAGAATTGCCCAGGTAAAGGTCTGAGATAGGTTCCTAATTTGAGTATTGTAATCTGAAAGCTGCATTGCTCACCCTTCCTCTAGGATCCAACTTTTCGGCAATTTCATTTGCAGAAATGGATTAGACTCTGGACTTTCACAACAGAAAGAAATTGAAGGCCTTATTGCTATTAGCTATGAGGTGAAGGAGGAGGAACACAGGCTCTGTTGGAGGACACTTCAGTGGCTGAAATGTAGGATAAACTGTGCATAAGAAGCTGTATGTGCCGCATGATTTACTGATGGCAGTGCCGGAAGAACGACCACCTGTTTGTGTTTGACTAGGCCACTGTGTTTGTCATCAAGGCCAAGTGAGTAGATCATCTTTTGTGCAGGAGAGAGTAACCAGGCAAATTGTAAGGCCTGTCAGCAATACCGCTGAGAAGCAGTACAAAGACATTCGACGCAGGTCATTTGGAAGTAAGCTAACCTGCCGCCTGTCAGAGCTACGAATACTCTTAAGCCAATACAGTTATCATTGAGCAATCTTTGTGATGCTAATGATCGCGAGCCCCAAACAGAAAACGCCACAGGAGGCTGCGCTTTAAACAGAAGTGTGTAGGCTTGTGAAGCTGCCAATTTGACCACATTTTGAAACTGTTAGAAATAGACATAGCGGCCAAACCGTCGCAAACCGTTTGCTCATATGCCCTAAAAACTGGGAGATTTTCTGATATTGCAGCTTCCGTGTAATATCGTCGATTTTCGAGATTAAAAGACCGAGATCCTAGATATAGCGCGTCTGCGCCAAGATTATATTCAAGAGAAATGACATCCAAACTGAGTTGATCTTAGAGAACGGCCAATTTCAGTGTGTTCTAGGACCAGAATAAAATTTGGAATAATCATACACTAAGAAATAAGTAGAGAAGAACCTCGGTAAATATTTCTTCCGAGGTTCATAATCGCTTAGCTTAGTAAAACATGATCAGACAAATGAGGCTAACGTGGCGCATGGACAGTGCGCAAATACGGCAAAATGGTATTCACCACACCGAATTTCGTTTGAGCATCCTCCGTGCTAACCGCTGGCGGTACAATCACATCTTGTCCTACCTGCCAATCAGCTGGGGTAGCAACGCCTTTGGCAGACATTTGCAGGCCATCCAAAGCACGCAATATTTCGGAAAAATTACGACCAACAGACATCGGATAGGTCATCATAAGTTTCACCTGCTTGTCAGGTCCAATGATAAACACTGAACGTACTGTGGCAGAGTCTGCTGGCGTCCGACCGTCTGGCATCACATATTCCGCTGGCAGCATGTCAAATGCTTTTGCCATCTCTAAATCGTCATCAGCAACAATTGCAAACTCTGGCCTGGCCCCGCCAACGGCTTCAATGTCACCTTTCCACTTTTTATGGTCTTCAACACCATCTACCGAGATACCCAATACCTTGGTGTTTCTAGCTTCCCATTCCTTCGCCAGTCTTGCAACAGCACCAAATTCAGTTGTGCAAACGGGTGTAAAGTCTTTAGGGTGCGAGAAAATTATCGCCCAACTGTCGCCAACCCAGTTGTGCAGGTTGAGTTTTCCCTGATCAGTCGTCACCGTCAAATCGGGAATTGTATCGTTTATACGTAAAACCATGGTTTGTCCTTTCGATAATGTCCACGGACATGATGTAATTTGCTGTGAGGCCATTTGAGTTAGCCGGCTGCATGGCTAATTATTACCAACTCATACAACATGCTCACGCTGATGCGTTTAGCCTATGCACGACTACACAGCCGAACTTCGCGTGCCAAAGTGGAAAATAAAGGTTTACTTGTTCAAATTTGAACAACTTGGCTGGAAGCAATCGGGCATTCGTTATCATTACTTCACACACCTCAGGTGTTGAGATATAATTGCTTCACTATCTAGATATAATACTTGAAGATCCAAAATTGCTTGTATGTTTTTATCGACAATAGTTATCGAAGCATACAGATCCCTCAACCTACATATCATTTGCTCGCAATTTTAGATTAGGCACTGCGATTTAATGTAATTGGTAGGTGGTCTCACCTTATTTGCCAGCGCTTATTTCATACAGCTCGTCTCATATTCATTATGCCTTCTAGTGATACAACGGCGGCTTGTAAGTGGCTCAATAGATCGCTGCAACAAAAAGAATTTGATGGCCCTATTGCTGTAAGCTATGAGCTGAGAGGTTCACGTCCGGTTCTGTGAGAGCCCGAGAGGGAAATTCATTCAGGCTACTCGATCAACTAAGGAGGCTTTGTTTACTTCCTCCATTTTTGAGCCTAAAAACACCGACCTACAGTTGAAACCTCGCATTAGCTGAGAATACGTCGGACACCTGCGAATGTCCGCAAATGGTCAATTCTTCATCAAGCAGGAACAGTCCTAAGGAAAGTAAGCGTCGCTGAGTGGATCTTAGCTTACCAACTGACGCTTTGCAGCAGCTGAGTCACTACGCCTACCTTGGAGGCCCTCGCCCGCACTGATCCGCGACTGCTATCGGCATTTCTCACCCATATCTGCTGAGTAAGCTGCTTACGAACGTGTCTCTTGTTGACGTTGTGTTATGTGTTTGATCTATTGATCAAATATTGGGTTGCGGGGGTAGGATTTGAACCTACGACCTTCAGGTTATGAGCCTCAAATTGTAAAGATTTTGCTATTCTTATATTTCAATGACATAGCACCACAACTCCTTGAATTATCTTATGTTCTCTGACGGCATTCGGGCACATTCAAGGTCTTTGGAAGAGAACAAATGCAGCTCAAACGGAGTATGGCTGTTGACGTAGTGTTGACGCGGGACTTTAAGTATCTTCGCGGTTTCAGCGCTCAAGTGGTGTTTCAAGATACGAAACCCCCTCGCTCGAAGTCCCGCCACTACGGTTAGCAGCGAAAACAAGATTGCCTTTGAAAGGCTCAGCCTTGGCTCTGATATAAAGTCGACTCAAGATGTGCCCCTGATCCTAGATAGCGTATCTCCAAGTGGTTAAAACGTTGATTTTGGCATCAATCAACCCGATACGCTGCTATCTCAAAAACCTCATACATCAGATTCAGTTATAGCTCGCTAAATCAAAGAGACGTTAAACAACGTCTACCTCAAAAATAGTAAAAATCATTGGTTACCTTGACGTCTTTAACGATATTTTCTTTATCAACTGTAAGAGTAATATCGTAAGATAACCCTGCTCCAGCAGCATCTCTTTTGGGATCTTTAATAGAGTATTGATAAGATATGGAATATTGATTTGATTTTAGCAATTCACTATCCTTAGAAGTGCGCCAATTCATATAAGCGGCATGATGATCACCTTTTTTGAATAAGACAAAGTCCTTGTCATAAATTTCACGTACCTGAGAAATGTGCTTGTTAAGAAATATCTTCTGATAGAACTCGGAAGCTGCTGGCCTGTCTATCGTGTCCAAGAACTTAAGATCTAACATTGGTTCATTCCCGTTATCAGGAAACGTTTTAAAAGTATAAATCTTCATAGATCTTTTATCTTTCTCATTCGATGCATAAAGTAGCGTTGGAATTACTATGGCTGCCACTAATATAGATATGCTTGTTATTTTTAATTTCCGAATAAACATGACGGTACTGTTCCAGTAAATATAATTTAATATAGAATGGTTCCCCAACCCGGTGTAAAGCGATCTGGTTTCAATACAGGTAAGCTGGTTTTCTCTAATATAGTTCTTACGACACTATTGCTATTAGGGCCGAGTGTATCATAATCGATATTTAAAGCGCCAATATTCCTAAGAATATTGGCAAAGGAATCATGGTAATCACAATGCGATGATCCTCTTGCGATTTCTAACATTCCAGACGGCCTATTATCGTATTTTCTCTCTTCAACGCTGCCAGACCAAAGCCCATAATGCGTAATAATTGCACCCATTGGATTTGTGTTGCCAATTTCTTGTCCGCCGTATGTCTCTCCCCCCAACCAGTCTGGCATCATAACCTCTGGAACACTAGATGCCTCATCTTTTTGCTCGCCTGTACGAACCTCGGGATTTGGTTCTGAATTTTGGGCATTTGCTTCTGTTGCATTGGGGTCTTCTGAAAACTCACTTCCTGTGGAAGGCCCTCCGCGATAATACCACATGGAGCCATCTCGTTTAGTGTAACGTATAAAAAGATGGCTTCCACCAGTGTCAAACACAGACGGATGGACAAAAAATGAACCCACTTCTACTTTGCATTCTGGACATGTCTCACAAATTTTTGTTGGGCTGCTGTTTGGCGGAGTGCTAGGATTACTCATGAGTTACTCCCCCGTTGATACACATGATGCCTGAAAAAATCTGCTCGTAACGAGGGGGTTGCGAAGGCTTGTTTTGCTTCTTCATAGTGCTGCTCAAACTTCTCTCCATATCTCCAGGCACAGAACACATAGGCTTTTTGATCAAATGCAGTTGAAAGGCCAAGTGAATGGGCATACTCCAATTGGCTCTTCACAAACGGCTTGATTGCTGCCAAGTTCGGTGGTCCTTTGCCCTCTGATTGACCTGTTTTGGCGAAATCTGCGATTATCTGTGCCACAAACAACTCCCACAGCATGTCCTCAAACGCTTTTTCCTGAGCCTTGCGGATGAGAGTGATATGGCTCTTGGGTCGTTCGTTGGTTTGTGTGGAGCTTTCTGTAATTGGCGTCATAGGCATGAGTTGACGGGTTTGCATGTTAAAACGGCCAGCTTTGCAATGCTGTCCCGATGCAGGTGCTGCAAAATGCCAGAGCTGCAGGGCATTGCACAGGCTGGGCTCCTCACACCAATCCTCAGCAATGAAGTCAGTAATTGGCCCGAAGAAAGCCTGCGTCTCCGTTGGGTTTGTAGAGAGCAACCAGACGCGCAGAACAGCTGGATCAAAAAACCGAAACCGCACCAACCGGCCATCACTTTCAAACTCAACGCGTAAATAACGCCGGAAATGTCGTCGCAGAAGCACGACATCCGTGGCTTCGTCCTCAGAGATATCTGGCGAAGCAACAAAAGCCCCGCGCTCTACTTGCTGCTTCAGACTTTCCAGGGGCGGTGTTCTGTAAAGCTCTCTGGCCTTTGACTTTGAAGCTAAGAAATAAATCCCCCAGCCTTTGCTCCAACCTTCCTCAATCAACCAATTGGTGAGATCACTATTCTGCTCCAACCTCACCAGATAGGGAGCGGTCAAGGCCAGTTCTTGTGCCAGTTCTCCAGCAATCAGACTGCACCAGTTGGTATGCTCTTCTCCCAGCAACCGGCCATAGATATCTTCACACCATTGTCCGTCGATAATCGCATAAGCGGCAATGTCCTCAGAAACTTTATCAAACAGACTTGCCTTCACACTGTCCGCGATGAACGTATCTGGCTCTACATCGATAGATAAAGCTGCCTGTGTCATGAGGCATCCTTAGCAAATGGACATTCCTCGGCGAACGGCTTGCGTGTCCCTGGAGGGGACGCAGCGCCGATGAATACATTGGCGCTTCCCGAGACATCAGCACCACCACAATCTATCGGATCGCCAACACGGCCTGCTTGCTTGTTGTTAAAGTTCACCGTGGGGCTACCAGCCGCCAATGCTCTGCCATGAGAAGGAGACGGGCATGGTGAACAGCCATGGGGCGCATAAGCATCCCCCTGCCTTACAGCAGGCCGGTTGTTAATGAAGATATTTGGACTTCCGGCAATGGCAGGTGTTGGCGGAAAGTGACAATCATGGCCAGAGCCAATGTCACCTAAACGAGCTGCGGGTTTTCCTGACATAGACCTCTCCTATTTCTCAAAGGAGCGGGCATAACGCTCGGCATGGGGACCTTGATAATCTTCTGGTGCAGATGGTTCAATGAATGGAACATCCTTGCCTGTCGCAGGGGCCCCTGCCCCGCAATTGACATTCACAACAGTGCCTTCAATCTTGATGCCGCTCGCATCAATTCGAATGAAGTTGCCGCCCACGTTGAGAGAGATCGCAGAGCCAGCACGAACAACCACCTGATCACCGCCATCAACAAAGATAGTACCTGGAGCGGTGTAATGCTGGTGTGCCAGACTTTCCATACGAATGTTACGGTTCACCTTGGCGGTATAGTTGCCTCCAACCTGCAGCGTTTTGTCATCAGCAATGCTTTCATTGTCGGCTGCGTCAACCTGCGTGCGGCGAACCGCTTTCACATGAAGGTCTTTCACACCAGAGATGGTTTCTCTGTGTGAGCCTTCCACCTCAATATCCTTTGATCCGCCTATAGATTCAGACTGAGATCCTTCGATACGTTTGTGGCGGTTGGCCCCCACCTTCCAGGTCTCGTTATCTTCAACAACGCCGTTGTGGAATTTCTGGGCGTGGAACCAGACTTCCTCTTGTCCGCCCTCGTCCTCAAAGCGGAGCTCATTGGACCCTGTTGCCTTGTGGCTGTCTGACTTCAGGACCATGCGGGTTTTGAAGTCTGGAAGCTTGTTCGGCGTACGATTGTTGTTGTGATACGTCCGCCCCGTGATGATTGGTTGGTCTGGGTCGCCTTCGAGGAAGTCTACGATGACTTCGTGGCCGATGCGGGGGATGGCGATGTGGCCCCAGCTGGCGCCGGCCCAGTTGGAGGAAACGCGGATCCAGCAGGAGGAGGTGTCGTTCTTCTGACCATGACGGTCCCACGGGAACCAGACTTTCACCCGGCCATGTTCATCGCAGTAAATCTCTTCGCCTTCTGGCCCGGTGACATGGGCGATCTGTGGGCCGTCCACCAAAGGCTTCTTGAGCAATTTGGGCCGGTATGGCAGGCGGGCGGGCATAACCTCAAACCCGGCACTGTAAGTGGTGGTGCCGCTGCCAGCTTCCTCCGTCACGGCTTGCGGCTGGCTACCCTGATGCGAGACGGTGAGCAAATGATATTTGATATTGTAGTCGTCGTTCGGGTGGTCCGTGAGCGCAAACTGATGACCGGCTATCAGGTGGATAGCATTGGTCGCACCATGCCCTGTCGTGGCCTCAACACGGGCTGCCTCCAGCCGGTGTTTTGTGAACGGCTTGCCGACATCATCCGCCTTGTAGCGCCCCGGATATTCATAGAGCGCGTAGTCTCCGGCAGAGCCGTTGTCCTCACCGCGCTGGTGGGCGTGTTGTTGGTTGTAAGGCGGGTTCTTGAACGAGTAGTCGCGCTGCATGAAGCTGGTGGCTCTGAGCTGTTCGCGCAGGACAAAACTGGAGCAATAGACACCTTTGACCGCCCCGCCAGCCATGGCGTTGTATTCCAGCTTGGGCTGATCTGGCAGCTGCGAGACGAT
The DNA here is from genome assembly GCF_001623065.1 of Pseudovibrio sp. Ad46. Classification (NCBI taxonomy): domain Bacteria; kingdom Pseudomonadati; phylum Pseudomonadota; class Alphaproteobacteria; order Hyphomicrobiales; family Stappiaceae; genus Pseudovibrio; species Pseudovibrio sp. Ad46. Next base: position 11,007 of record NZ_LMCG01000011.1, read on the forward strand.
CTGCGGGTTATCAATGAACTGCAGCGTATGCTGGCCATTGGCACCATAGGTGAAGTAATACCAGATGCCTTCTTCTGCCGTGATGCGGTCTAAAAAGCTTAAGTGACTTTCCCGGTACTGCACACAGTATTCGCGGGCTTCATGAGGCTCGGTCAGATCCCACTTCACATCCTCGACGCCGTGTTCCTTGAGCAGGATCTTGACGATCTCGGGCACGCTTTTCTTCTGGAAGATCCGGCAGTCAGAGCCATGGGCTAAACGGTGCAGGCTGGGCAGCAGCGTGAGTGAGTAACTGGTGCGGTGATGACCTTCATTGCCGCGGGCAATCTCGGCGACTACCCCAGAGAGATGGCGCAGGCCCTCGTATTTATGATGGATGGTCAACGTGGCGGGCGTATCGAGCAGGCTATGCAAGTCCAGCGCATTGTCGGGGCTGGCCAGCTCAATCTGGATCTGCGTGAGCCCGTTAAGGCGCTCTGTTGCCGAGAACCCGGTGACCAGCAATTCCGCGTTGGGCTGCGCAGGCGCTGCAAAGGTAAAGGCCAGATCTTGTTCCTGGAAGAGCTGCGGGATTTGGACAATAGCATTCATAACAAACTCACTGGCAAAAGAAAAAACAAAGGAAGCATAAGAACTGAGAGTGGTCTGGGGGGCTTTGTTAGGGCCTCACCACCGGTGGTGGATACGGTTTGGAATGCCATTCATCAGCGGGACATAAAGTGTCTGGACGCACATAGGTATGGAAGGATTTTGCCGGTGCGAAAAACTCGTTCTGGCAAAGTAGATACCCTTCGTCCTGCGCTCTTTGCCCAATTGATTGCGCCCATAGATTGCCAGAAATAGCAAAGACCAGGAGCGATCCAAAAATGAGAATGAGGTATGTTTTGACAGACCATTGAAGCCGTTGGTGACCCCAGGGCGTGAAGACAAAATGAGCAATGGGGATAGCAACAGATCCCAGAGCCAAAGCCTGGATGCCATGAGCAATTTCAAAGTGATCCTGTCCAAGCTCAATGACCTGCTGCGCGTAAAGAAAGTCAGAGATCGTACTCCACACCAAGAACACCATCAAAAGATCGAGCGCAGCAGCAAACCCATGTGCTCTGCGCGGATCCCGGCCAATCCACTGCCCAAAATGAACGGTTTTATTGATGTACCAGTTGATCATCATCACCGCCTGTAGATCTGGTTGTAAAGATCAGGCCCACCAAAATGCCAGATGGTCTCGCGTTCCAGATCATAGAAAAACCGATTGCTGCGGCGTTCAAGTTCTTCCACCTTTTGGCGCATGGAAACTTGTGCTTCACGAATAACTTGACCGGTTTTCTGAAGGCCGCGCGCAACAGCCTCACCAGTCCAGCGCAAGGCAGCAGACAGTTTTTCTCGCAAGCCAAACATCTTGTCCAGTTGTCCAAGCGCCATGCCAACAGCCATGCCAACAACAATGGCACCAGCCGTAATGGCAAGGGCGGGAATAGCAACTGTGGTGATAGCACCGGCCAGAAGCGCGCCAGCAGCTGCTGCGGCCATGCCAGCCCCAATGGCAACAGACT
>NZ_LMCG01000012.1:0-552 GCF_001623065.1 Pseudovibrio sp. Ad46
TACCCGGACTGTTTCCGGCAGAGATGGTTCCGCTTGTGACTGTTGCCGAACCATTGATCGTGCCCGAACCGCCAAGGGTGCCGCCATTGATTGTCACATCGCTAATCGAACCATCAACAACAAGCACGCCTTCCGAGACAGTTGTACCACCGGTGTAGGTATTGGCACCGGAAAGGGTGAGCGTGCCGTAATCAGTTTTTTCCAGTGAACCGGTACCGGTCAGGTTAGATGCAACGATTGCCGAATATCCCGCGCCCGCGGAGGTCCCGTCTCCGACGCGGAATCCAGCTTCTCCTGCCAGTGTAATATCGCCACCAGTCACTATATAGCCATCGGCAGCAAACTGCATGCCCTTGGAAATTGAAACCCCGGCACTATCCACTGTGACTGTGCCCGGTGCTCCCTGGAAAATCAGCGTGCTGTCTGGTTGATAAGGTGCGCTTGCTGAGCCAGTGGCATCGGTCCAGTTGGTTCCCGCAGTGCTCCAGGTGCCAGAACCACCATGAACGGCTCCATCAGCACTTGTTACCGCTCCGTTCCAGAAGCTCAGCT
>NZ_LMCG01000013.1:0-556 GCF_001623065.1 Pseudovibrio sp. Ad46
CTCATTTACTATCCAGAAAAATAAAATCAATACGATTGTTGGGCCAAATGGTAGTGGAAAATCTACCTTATTAGAAATTTTGGCTAGACTCCTTTCACCTAATTCTGGGGATGTTTTACTGGAAGGAAAATCGATTTTTGAATGGAAAGCAAAAGAATTTGCGCAAAATGTGGCGATTGTTCATCAAAGTAATGTTCTTCCGAATGAACTAATGGTGAAGGAATTGCTTTACTTTGGTCGTCTACCTTATAAAAATTGGCGAATGACTCGGACGAAGGAGGATGATCTAGCTGTTGAGCGGGCTTTGATGCAAACGGAGCTAACTGAAAAAGCAGAGAAATTTGTTGATAGTCTTTCTGGAGGAGAGCGGCAACGTGTTTTTATAGCAACAGCATTAGTTCAGGATACACCTATTTTGCTGTTGGACGAGCCCACGACATTTCTAGACATGTATTTTCAACTAGAAATTTTAGAATTAGTGAAACGATTAAATCAAGAAGAAAATTTGACTATTGTAATGATTTTGCATGACTTAAACCAAGCACAATTGTCAGCG
>NZ_LMCG01000014.1:2500-5793 GCF_001623065.1 Pseudovibrio sp. Ad46
AGTTATGTCTCATGAACTGGTCTAGGCATATGCATTGCATATGTCTTTGATACATACGATGTATGTATTGTTGATTGTACATCACGCAACTGATGTACAAGCCAAGTTAAATCAAGCTTTATTTTTGTTGGTTTTAATCGAGCTGTTCCTTTTGGAGTGGCTTGGACGTTTTTAGCAAAACGTCTTTGGACGTTTCCTATGGAAACGGCCTTTATGATTATAGCTAATGAGAGTGATCAAGTGTCTTAAGAGCATTTGGTGGATGCCTTGGCGACTAGAGGCGATGAAAGACGTGATACGCTGCGATAAGCGTCGGGGAGCTGCGAATAAGCTTTGATCCGGCGATTTCTGAATGGGGCAACCCACACCGTAAGGTGTACCCGCAAGGGGGCAAACCCGGGGAACTGAAACATCTAAGTACCCGGAGGAAAGGACATCAACCGAGACTCCGCTAGTAGTGGCGAGCGAACGCGGATCAGGCCAGTGGCTATAGATTAAGAACCGGAACAAGCTGGGAAGCTTGACCTTAGTGGGTGATAGTCCCGTACGGGTAGAAAGATTTATAGTCCTCGAGTAGGGCGGAACACGTGAAATTCTGTCTGAACATGGGGGGACCACCCTCCAAGCCTAAGTACTCCTAGTCGACCGATAGCGCACCAGTACCGTGAGGGAAAGGTGAAAAGTACCCCGACGAGGGGAGTGAAATAGTACCTGAAACCGAATGCTTACAAACAGTTGGAGCCCAAGATTTGTTCTGGGTAACAGCGTACCTTTTGTATAATGGGTCAGCGACTTAATTTAACGAGCAAGCTTAAGCCGATAGGTGTAGGCGTAGCGAAAGCGAGTCTGAATAGGGCGTCTTAGTTCGTTGGATTAGACCCGAAACCGAGTGATCTAGCCATGAGCAGGTTGAAGGTGCAGTAACATGCACTGGAGGACCGAACCCACGAATGTTGAAAAATTCGGGGATGACTTGTGGCTAGGGGTGAAAGGCCAATCAAACTCGGAAATAGCTGGTTCTCCGCGAAATCTATTTAGGTAGAGCGTCCTGTGAATACTCCTGGGGGTAGAGCACTGGATGGGCTATGGGGGCTCACCGCCTTACTGATCCTAACCAAACTCCGAATACCAGGAAGTACTGCAGGGCAGACACACAGTGGGTGCTAACGTCCATTGTGGAGAGGGAAACAACCCTGACCGCCAGTTAAGGTCCCTAAGTTATGGCTAAGTGGGAAAGGATGTAGAGATCCCAAAACAACCAGGATGTTGGCTTAGAAGCAGCCATCATTTAAAGAAAGCGTAACAGCTCACTGGTCTAAATAAGGGTCTCCGCGCCGAAAATGTACCGGGGCTAAAGCCATACACCGAAACTGCGGGCTTGTCTTTGACAAGCGGTAGCGGAGCGTTCTGTAAGCTGATGAAGGTGGACCCGTGAGGGCTGCTGGAAGTATCAGAAGTGCGAATGCTGACATGAGTAACGATAAAGAGGGTGAGAGACCCTCTCGCCGAAAGTCCAAGGGTTCCTGCGCAACGCTAATCGGCGCAGGGTTAGCCGGCCCCTAAGGCGAGGCCGAAAGGCGTAGTCGATGGGAACGGGGTTAATATTCCCCGGCCAGTGGGTAGTGACGGATGCCGTGTATCGTATCTCCTTATTGGATTGGAGATGCGGTGAAGGTGTTCCTGGAAATAGCTCCCACGCTAAGACCGTACCCGAAACCGACACAGGTGGACAGGTAGAGTATACCAAGGCGCTTGAGAGAACTGTGCTGAAGGAACTCGGCAAATTGCTCCCGTAAGTTCGCGAGAAGGGAGCCCAATACGAAGGCAACTTTGTATTGGGGGCACAGAATAGGGGGTTGCGACTGTTTATCAAAAACACAGGGCTCTGCGAAGCCGCAAGGCGACGTATAGGGTCTGACGCCTGCCCGGTGCTGGAAGGTTAAGAGGAGGTGTGCAAGCACCGAATTGAAGCCCCAGTAAACGGCGGCCGTAACTATAACGGTCCTAAGGTAGCGAAATTCCTTGTCGGGTAAGTTCCGACCTGCACGAATGGCGTAACGACTTCCCCGCTGTCTCCAGCACAGACTCAGTGAAATTGAATTCCCCGTGAAGATGCGGGGTTCCTGCGGTCAGACGGAAAGACCCCGTGCACCTTTACTACAGCTTCACACTGGTATTCGTGATGACATGTGTAGGATAGGTGGTAGACGTTGAAACCAAGGCGCCAGCTTTGGTGGAGTCATCCTTGAAATACCACCCTTGTCCTCATGGATATCTAACCGCGGTACTACAATACCCGGGACCGTGTGTGGCGGGTAGTTTGACTGGGGCGGTCGCCTCCCAAATGGTAACGGAGGCGCGCGAAGGTAGGCTCAGAGCGGTCGGAAATCGCTCGTTGAGTGCAATGGCATAAGCCTGCCTGACTGCGAGACTGACAAGTCGAGCAGAGACGAAAGTCGGTCATAGTGATCCGGTGGTCCCTCGTGGAAGGGCCATCGCTCAACGGATAAAAGGTACGCCGGGGATAACAGGCTGATGATGCCCAAGAGTCCATATCGACGGCATTGTTTGGCACCTCGATGTCGGCTCATCACATCCTGGGGCTGGAGCAGGTCCCAAGGGTTTGGCTGTTCGCCAATTAAAGTGGTACGTGAGCTGGGTTCAGAACGTCGCGAGACAGTTCGGTCCCTATCTGCCGTGGGTGTAGGAAATTTGAGAGGATCTGTCCCTAGTACGAGAGGACCGGGATGGACGAACCTCTGGTGGACCTGTTGTGGCGCCAGCCGCATTGCAGGGTAGCTATGTTCGGAATGGATAACCGCTGAAGGCATCTAAGCGGGAAACCAACCTCAAAACTAGATATCCCTTGAGAGCCGTGGAAGACCACCACGTTGATAGGAGGCATGTGGAAGAGGGGTAACTCTCGAAGCTGAGCCTTACTAATAGCTCGATTGATCTTGATCACTCCCATTAAGCTATAATCATAAACGACAAACACCTAGATTTGTCGCCAACAAAACAAAGCTAAAACTTGGAAAAACAACAACAGACACTTCGCAGAAGTGTCCTGACACTCTCAATAAGAGTGGCATAAAAGACCAGTTCAAAAGTCAGTGTGACTTATTCCTGCCCGGTGGCTATGGCGGGGCGCCCCCACCCGATCCCATCCCGAACTCGGAAGTGAAACGCCCCTGCGCCAATGGTACTTCGTCTTAAGACGCGGGAGAGTAGGGCGCCGCCGGGCATGAATAATACACACCGACAAATCTCTACAAAATAAAACAGAACAAACA
>NZ_LMCG01000015.1:0-1000 GCF_001623065.1 Pseudovibrio sp. Ad46
TCATGGTGCAAACTGGTGCGCATATCGAGCGCTATGAGTTTGCTGATGGTGTCCGGCTCAGCAGCATTGAGTTTGATGTTGACGGCTATGATATCTACCACGGTACAGCAGGTGATGATGTTGTCACCGGCGTGCGCACTGATGGCTACAAGGCGCTCAAAATTAATGGTGATAAGGGCAATGACACCTTGATCGCTGCCAAATCTGTTTTGCCAGACGGGATCACCGACAGCGGCAACCAGTTCCTGTATGGCCGCGAGGGCAGTGACACCTATGTCATTGGCAAGAATACCGGCGATGTGCGCATCTCCGCTTATGCGGAAGCCGAGGATATGGGCACTGATACGGTCCGGTTCACCGACCTGACGCTGGCAGATCTGACTGTCAGAACCTCGGAGGCTGGTCCAGAGAGTTCCTGGTATGGCGCTCTTACGTTTGACTGGGCCGGTGAAGGGGCTCTCACGGTACAAACTGGTGCGCATATCGAGCGCTATGAGTTTGCTGATGGTGTCCGGCTCAGCAGCATTGAGTTTGATGTTGACGGCTATGATATCTACCGCGGTACAGCAGGTGATGATGTTGTCACCGGCGTGCGCACTGATGGCTACAAGGCGCTCAAAATTAATGGTGATAAGGGCAATGACACCTTGATCGCTGCCAAATCTGTTTTGCCAGACGGGATCACCGACAGCGGCAACCAGTTCCTGTATGGCCGCGAGGGCAGTGACACCTATGTCATTGGCAAGAATACCGGCGATGTGCGCATCTCCGCTTATGCGGAAGCCGAGGATATGGGCACTGATACGGTCCGGTTCACCGACCTGACGCTGGCAGATCTGACTGTCAGAACCTCGGAGGCTGGTCCAGAGAGTTCCTGGTATGGCGCTCTTACGTTTGACTGGGCCGGTGAAGGGGCTCTCACGGTACAAACTGATGCGCATATCGAGCGCTATGAGTTTGCTGATGGTGTCCGGCTCAGCAGCATTGAGTTTGATGTTGA
>NZ_LMCG01000016.1:0-10988 GCF_001623065.1 Pseudovibrio sp. Ad46
AACGCAGAACTATTCAAAACCGACGCTTGCGCTACCACGCACAAGCCGCTTAACATCAACACGCAATTGGGCCAGACACTCCACTAATCGAAAGCCAATTTTGTCCAACTATCTTTGACGACGGACAGCGCTGAGTTAAAATTCGAAGGTCAGCAGTTACAGGCCAACAGCTAGGCGAGAGATAGGAAAAATAAGAACAAATGCTCTCGAGTGACCAATCGTAAACTGAAGCAACTACGCTTGCACCATAGATTGCTTCACTCACCTCATCTCGATCAAACAATAATCTGCCAAAAGCCTCTTTGAAGAAAAGCCCTTCGACAAGCGCCAGTTCACACGCTGCAATCTCCCCCATTGGATCTCCTAACCTAACAATCACGAACACCACTGTAGACTAGTGCAAACCGGGGAGTGAGAACGCGGAAAAATTTTCGTTTAGTAACGAGTAGAACGAAAGGGAACCTACTCTCGGAAAGCAGTTCTCAAAACCGCCATTCAAGTAGCATGTCTTTTTGCCTCATTTCTCACTCCAGTCAGCAAGATCTCGGGTCGAAACACTTCCTTACTCAAATCAACTGATCTGTGCTTAGGCCTTCACCGCACGCTCACCGCTCACGCAATATCTTAGACAGCGCGGCGCGTAGTTTTTGCTCCTCCCGCCCTGAATCCTATCGAGATTACATCGTCAAGCATCCGAAAGGCGGCTGCAAGAAGTTATCACGAGTTCTGGCAGGCTGTCGGGTAAGACTGCGAACGGCTCAAAGAGGGTGAGTGTAGCAACGTCTTCAAGGCTGTAGGATATGAAACCGATTAAACGCGACACACTCCAAAAATCAAAATTGGAAGGCGAGGACTGAACACCGGTTACGATAGAGCCATACAACATGGGCAATGATTTAAGGCAGAAACCGGTGGTGCTTGTAACTGATCGGAACTGAGGTCAGAGTTAACTTGATGGCGCCCCGTAAGGTCCCTTCCAGAACGGTATTTGGGGCCATATCAGACCTTCGGGGATCAATTGACCAAAAGGAAAGAAGTTATCGAGAACCTGCAGCCGCGACAGGACATAAAACATACCACTAAACATTCCAAAGCTGTTCAGTTTTGACATACGTACGGCTATTCGCGAAGAAGCATCAGCACCGAAAAGAGTGTGATCGAAGGGAAAGGTATAGCGTGTCTTATCGTCGGTTCTGAGCAGCACCCCATTCATACAGGGTAGACACGAAACCGGTTCATTATCCAGCATCATAAACCAGCGATGTCCTGCAGCATAATAAGGGCTACAGAAGCGTCGTGTTCCCCCGATTTCCTTCATTCTGACATCACAAATCTGACCCGTAAGAGTATAATTCAGATCTACCTCATCATGAAGATTACTTGCCCTTGAGCTTTGCAAAAATCCTGGAAGCAAGTTGGAAAATCGAATGGACTTAACCCTACCAACAACATCACGATCAAATTCGTAGCATAGAATATCCCGGTCATCCGCAACGAGCGTCACGGTTTGAACAGCCCCAGCAGGATTATGCTGAGTATTAAATGCCACTTCTCGACCTTTGGACTCCAGAGCAAACCGGTCACCATGATCTGTGATCAGCAGTTCCTGACCATTCAAGTCAATCCTCAAATAACCATCCACTTGGTTCACATTTAGGTAGAAACCCGCACTTTTGCAGACAAACCCATTTGCTCTTAATGTGTAGCGATCTGTTCCTGAAGCGTCGATGCATTCGCCTTCCTTGTCGGAAAATCTCCTTGAAAAACTGGTTTGAATGCCATGCTGATTATCAATAGTCCCCGATTGGACAATTCCGGTTACATAGTCCGTTTCGGTATTGAATCGAAAAATCGCGTGGTCAGGATCGTCGATAACTTGCCAGCTTTGATCTGAATAGCATTTAAATTTTTGCCCATTCAGTTTTACGATGTCGCAACCCTCGTCCCTCTCAATCTGAGCAAAAAAGTGATCACTTGTAACAGCACTTAACCGACCAGTATCATCATAAGTGTAGCGAAAAACCCTGTCGTCAATCTGTTCCGTTTCAAGAAGTGTTCCCAAATAATTTCTTTTGAGAACTTGCTGACCATCGGTCAAACTGCAAAGGCGACCAACGCCATCAAACGCAGCATCCAGCGATTGCTGAGGTTGGTCAGTCAAGTTTGCATCCCATTGATGGACACTGGTTTTGATGTTTCCATCAGATTGTTCGGATCTTGCCAAATGAGCTGTTCGGGCAATGTCAAACACATCAGCCCCCGTTGAGGAAAAGGTCCATTCCTCGGAACTACCTGCAACTGCAAGATCATTTATAAACCCGGAACGACTGAAACCCACTTCGACGGAGCGATCCTCCAAACCGACCGGGCGACCAAAGACATCCCGACCAATAACTTCGGTTCCAATCTCGACAAAATCAGAGTGATTATCAGCATGGTAAAACTGAAGATGCGATGCAGGCACCACATTGGAGGAAAAAGGAGACAACAAAGGCTCGGATACACCTAGAAAAGCCGCATGAAACAAACTGGACATACGGTCCAGAAGATTATGAGGCAGGTCTACATGAATACAAGAAGGATCCCCGGAAAGAGCTGCTCGCCAGCTGGTTCTTTCAACAGGAGCCGAAAGAATATCATGAACATGGGCAAGTAATATCTCTGCTCTACCCTCTTGAACAGACTGCGGCAATTCAATGAGACCAGCTACCGACAAAGGCCTTTTTCCTACAATCTCAGCCAAAGAACCGAATAATTCTGATGGAGAATATGAGGCTAATCGAGGTGTTTGTATCACCCCGTCTGTAAAGCTGAAGCTGGTATCTGGCGTTATAAGTTCCGACAGGGCTTTCGTATCTTGAGCATACTTCAGCAACCATTCCAGACCCCGGAAATTCATCGAAAGCGGATTTCCGGCATCGTCATAACCAATTCTCAAAAACTCCTGATCACCATCCCCTATTGACGCGAGCAGGCCCCATTCATCCTCATATGAGAATTCCAGACTTGTATCTTCACCTGCCTCCACCCGATGCAAGCGGCCATCTTGCCAGTGATAGGTAACGGTTCGCCCATCTGCCAACCTGAAAGAGGAAAGAACGCCTTGGTCACAATCAATGTTGAATTCGGTTATTGCGTCTCCACCACGGCGGATTACCGTCTTGTCAGTGGCCGGATAGGCACACTCCAACGGCGCCATGCCATGCCTGAAGCGCCTGTTTAAAAGCCGGTTATCACTATCTAGCTGCAAGGCTTCAAACGCACCTGAAGGTCTCACCCGGTGGGTAAGCTTCCCGTCTTCATTATACATATAGGCCCACTCTCCGGCATATGCCGAGCGAACCTGTACAAGCCTGCCATCATCATCATATCGATAGGAACCAACATCCTTTAGTTGACCGGTTACCCGATCCCGCTCGCTTATCCGATTGATCTGCAAATCATCACAATGAATATCAAGATGCAGCCCGTCACCGCGGGAAACACTGGTCAAATTTCCATATGCTGATCGTTTGAAACAGATTTCATCGCCAGCTTCATTATATAACCTGCGCAGAAAAACTTTTTTACCGTCCGACAAACCAAACTCGTAAAACAAACCCCCTGCCACCCGAAAGGTCGGGCGCATATTCAGGATTTCAAGCTTCCAGTCCTTTACAACAGGATTGGTGGAAATTCCCCCGGACCAGGGTATCTGGAAACGTGCTATCTCACCCGTTGGCAGGTGAAGGCTCAACCATTCCGGGCCTGGCAGAACATACAGGCTCCAGTTATCAATCCATCCCTCGCCAGTCTGTCCGTTGAAAAGTGACATGGACTGCCAGGTCGAGGTCAGAAAGAGGGGAATTTTTCCTGGATAATAAAGATCAGTTCTGGAAAAGGTCGCTTCACCAGAGACAGGATTAAAAATTGAATCCACAAGCCGGGTGTTTCCAGGCCTCTGCCCCCGATAATCATAAAGGTCATAAAGTATGGACATATGTCAGCCCTGAAAGCTGAAGAGACGTTCAAGGAAATGATCCAAGTTTTTCCCGATATAATTCAGATTGCTGTAATCAGCGTCCCCTTCATTTTCATGATCCCAGAAATATATCGCGCCTGCATCATCTCCAGACAAGGACAGCAAGATCAGATTACCGAAGGGATCATGTGCAATGGGAAGCATATGGGATGGAACACGCTCGTCCTCGACATACATGGAACAATAATCCAGTAAATCTGACGGATCATCAGTTCCCACTGACAAAAACCAGTCCACCAAAGAGTCGCTATAGGGACCATCATCATCAAGAAACGAGAAGCATTCTGGTACCGGTCTACCGCCATTGTGCTGAGACAAAAACGACCGGTAATCTGCTGGCAGAGCAAACCCTAGTTTCTTTTCCAAAGATGCAAGAGCTGCTTCATCAAGCCCGGTGGAAGCGTCCAATATCACTGCCTTAGCCATTCTTCAGCTGCTCCTTGATTACCGAAACACCACCGGAGTGAGGAAAGGCGTTATGCATGCTGGAATCGACAAGTTGCAATGTACCCGGATTGGCGCCATCATGGTGCCAGGTAAACCCCTTTGGAGTTCTGACATGCCCTGCATGCTGGTTTGCCATATAACAGTCACGTATCCGACTGGGTTTAGCTGTCTTTGATACAGTCATATTTTTCTCTTTTAATCTCGCTTTGACAGATCCAATCCGACCTGTTTCTTGCATGCATGTTCGTGTCTGCACCCTTAAAACCGATTTGTGAAGGCGTGAAGACCGATTAAACTTCAACTACGTTCGGGCAAACTCAGAGACCACAGGCATTTGCCATGAGCTTTACACACATATCCGAGGCCTGCGGACGCAATACAGAGTCCAGCTTTGCCGGGTTTCCTGATTGGGCCAGAGCGTGCAATCCCCCCACTAACGGATTATCTGGAATATTCGGTAAGGTCGCAGACAATGGCTCTCCCAATGATGTCTCGGACGACACAGCATCGGAAAAATTCTGCGAAACACGGGAGACAGCCTGAGAGGTAACTTCCGGCACCTTGCCTTTCAGAGCACCAATCAGAGCGTCGCTCTGCAACACCCTAGTGTTGAGCGCATCAAGAGCTTTACTTGTTAGGCCATCCAGCCCAACTTGGGGCAGATGCGACGCAACATGGTGGGACAGGATGTCTTGAATTCCACTTTCCAGAATTGAAGCGAGTTGATCCTGCACAAATGAACCAAGCTCAGGGACTGGCATCGACAGAGCCTCCTTGAAAGCAAGCAATTCGGCCGACGCAGGATCTTCCAGCCTGCTCAGACCCGGATCCAGCAAAGGCGATGCATTATCCTTTGCGCCTTTCATGCAGTTCTTCAGAGGACCACCCATTCCCACATCACCAATGAAGGTATCACCGGAGCCGGCTGAAACAGAGCCGCCACAGCCGATACTATCCCCCACACGTCCTGCTTTTTTGCCGTTGATGAATACGGTAGCAGACCCGGCAGACAGGGAACGTGGATGAGGAGGGCATTGGGGGCAGCCATGCGGAGCAAACGCATCACCTAGCCTTACGGCCTTTCTGCCATTGATGAAGGTATCGCTGGAACCACTAATGGCCGGTGTCGGAGGAAAACAGCCATGGCCTGCCCCAATATCTCCAAATCGTGCTGCTTTTGGCATTTCGCCTCTCCCACAAAATCAAAAAACAATATCCGATGAAGCCCGCAACGAGCCCTGACAAAACCAAATCTAACGGGCCTGAATTCTCTCAAAATTTCTGGTTCAAGCTTAAATCACCGCGAAAGAACACGTCACTTATATTGCCCTTCTCGTGCTGGTATCCCCAGCTCCCCATACCCCCTGTTTGAACAGAAGGTTACTCACCGTGATCCTCTTTCCATTCCTCAATATCATCCTCATCTGCTGTAAGGGCATCGATAAATTCTTCAAAACTATCGCCGAGTTTGGTTATGCCTTCAATATCAGAGGGTATGTCATCCATATCATCATCAAGAACTAGAGGCTTGATATCCTCAAGCGCAAACACCTTACCAATACACTTGCCCCTGATAACCAATCCAATCGATAAATGAGTGCCATACGCAATAATAAGAGCATCATTGACATTGCCTCGTATCATCGAACCTTCAAGCTGTTTTGTACAAGAAACAACCGTGGTCGCAGACTCAAATCCATACTCTGGATGCGGAGCAAGACGCGCAAAAAAATCAATATAAAGAGATTCATTATCTTTCTCAAAACAGCAGGGAAGAGGATCAGATCCTGTTCCATTTTCCTTGCAAAAGTCCAGATATTGCTTCAGGCTTTCATGATCCTGAAAACTGAACTCGAACGCCTTTTCATGATAGATAATTCCCGCATCCAGTTGCTCGTTTAAATCTGGATATCCATATTTTATAGTCTGCACGTCTACTCCGAACTAGACAATCATCTAAGCACTGCAAACTCGACTGCCAATCAAGTTTCAGTCAAACTCACTCAGGCCCTTCATCAACAATCTGCGAGAAAAAACTGTCGAAACTATCTGCAAGAAATAAGCAATGTTCCAGGAATGCTTCTGTTGTTTCCAGTTCTTCTTCTGTCTCATCATCAAAACTAAAAATATGGCCGGTTTTCAGGTCCATCACTATATGTTCATGCTGCGCACCATCCGCAATTTTGATGTAATGATCAGGAGCAAAATAGTTATTTCTCATATCTTTAGTATTAAAAGGAACCGAGTAAGAGGCGAAACGCTTTTCAAATATTTTATTAATACATTTATCTATTTCTTCAGATACGTGCATAAAAGTCGTAACACAGGCTTCCGTATCATCATCACTGTTATAAAAACATGGATCCTCTCCCGTCAAATATCCACCATTATACTCCTTCAAAAAAGCAATATAGTCATTAGGAATCGGATACTTAGCCCACGCTTTAAAGACTTCAATTTCCCTGTCATCAGCAGGCTTCACACTCGGGTCAATAAGAGGCATCATTCTTCCTTTACTTCTTCGAATTTTTCGAAAATTCACCATGATGTTTAAAGAGCTGATGAACGTCCCTATCAACTGCAATCATGCTCGTGCCACCGTTGTGGTGCCATTCGTAATCAGATATTTTTTGAAAAGCCCGTTCTGCTGCTCTTTTGTCAACTTTACGAGATTTTTTTTTCGCTTTCTCACGCCCCTTTTGCGTATTCAGATCATATCTATCCGCGTAATCACTAGGATGAGCCAAGCTATCCAACTTAACTTCACTTCCAGGATAAACTGCTTCAACAAGTTCACCGTCCTTCGATTCATTTTTAACATTGTAAAAGTCGGGATTTCCATCCTTATCGTAAGGCAAGCTATAAGTATCGCCACTTGGGTGCTTCATTTGAACCCTGTAGGATCCATCCGCATATTTTTCAGCTTTGACAAAGTTCTCATTCTTTTTTGTCGGAGTACCTTTAGGCCGCTGAGCCTCCCACTCATCAGCACTTAACTCTGTTTTTTTCCCTTTGTTTAATCCCCTTGCACCACTGGCGGCATCAGCTGAACTGTCAATAACATCGGGAGCTTTGCCATTCTTTTTGATATTGGTCATCCCGTTCAGCCCGGCGGCTTCTCCGCCTGCTTTTCGACCAGCGATCAATCCGGCCTGACCAGCATTTCGAGCTACTGATGAAGGAGCTTTTGCCATATCTCTCTCCTTTTAGCTCGGCGCACTGGCTTGGAGTGCGGAGGCCGTTCCACCAGCCGCCGCACCACTAGCCGCAGCATTTTTAAATATCTTCACCGCATCTTTTGTCAGAGCCCGGATCGTGTCTTCATCACGCAGATTGCCAACTGCAAATTTGATGATCTTGCGAACAAATTCCTGAAACACATCATCAAGCTTTCCGAGTGCTTTTTCGACCATGCCAACTGCCTTGGATGCGAATTCTACAATCTTGCTAACTGCCAGTTCCGCTGCCTTGATCAACCCAGAGGTGTCACGCAATCCCCACAAGGTCCAGCTTGCCCGTGCTTCTGCCAGCGCCTTGCTGGCTTGTTTCTGCATGGTAGCCAGAAACTTTTTGAAGAGGCCCATAGCCTCCTTGATCAGTTTCTGAAAATCGGCTGCCAGATCCTGAAGCCATTTGACGGCATTGCCAGAAGAGAAGAAGCGCGCCACAGCCATGACGGAATTGATCATTTCTGGTGATGCGGCCTTCTTGAAGGATTTCAGGAAATCGCCTGTCGCCTTCAAAAACGGTTTGCAGGCATTGAAAATGGTTTTGAAAACCCCCTTGACGACCGATCCAACAGTAGGGACCAGCCCGATGGTGCAAATACCTAGCGATAGCCACAGCAACCAGCCTTCTTCCTCCCGCACCTTGCTATCACAAAGCTTGAGCACAATCGCAGAAACATCCCTGAGATCGCCAACCTGATCGATAATAGGAATGGCCGTCAGCGCTGCATCGAAGATAATCTGCCCGGTTGTCGGATTGTCATTCCACTCTCCTTGCAGCGCACCCCATATCCAACCAAACCAACTTTCATCATCAGCATCCAGTTTCCGTAGGGTATTTCTCGCATTTTCCTCAATCCGTTTATATTCATTGACTTTTCGCTGTGTATCATCGTCCAGCCCACCAAACAGACGACCAAGCGCAGTACCGTCAATCTCGTCGCGCATGCGCTCCGCTTCATCCCGCGCAAGACGCGCACGAACAATATCTTGGTTTTTCAGATAATCTGGATTCCGCTTCTGCTGGTTTTCCGGCTTGTATTCAATGGCATCCTCACCGGCCAGCACCATGGCAGCCTCGTTTGGCAGGCCATATATCGCCACCATGCCGTTGTCACCACAGGTGCCATTGGTCTCCGCCCCCCCCTCTAGGATCAAGTGAAACGGAGCCCCTGGAGACGGGAAAAAATCCTCATAATGAACAAAAACGGCCAATGCATTCGGACAATGGTCACAAATCCTGTCCGGGTGTTCCTTGACTGTCGAAAAATCAAGATCGGCCAGGTCAATCACATCTCCGGTTGACTGACCGCCTGCTGTTTCTGCCTGTGTCATTGCCCCTGTCCTATGCTGCACCCAGCCTGGACGCATCCTTGCGCCTGGCCACCTGCGTCAATCGTTCGATTTTTGATTGCCCGGACATAAAATCTGGCCCGGAAAGAATGGACTTCGCCTCTGGCAGCGCGCCATTTTCGTGGAAACCTTCACCAAAAGCAGTCGTCAGGACAATGAACTTCACCTTGTCCCGTTCCATTTCAAATCCAAGCTTTTTGGCGGTCTTCTCCGATCTTGCAACGAGTGCCAGCAAGTCCTTGTCACCTCGGTCAATCAGCTTTTCGCCAAAGCCCTTACGCAGAAAATCCAAAATGCGTTCATGCCGAAGCTCAGTCTGCCTGCCCCGCAATGCTTCGAACTGCCTGGCACCTACCCGGTAGGGCGGAAGGCTGGCAATCCCGGCTTCTTCGGTGTGATTGATGCGATAGGTATAAAAGCGTTTGTCCTTGCTGTTCGGTGCGATATGAAAAGCCCCTAAATCACCACAGAAGGCTTGGGCCATTTCTGGCGTCATTGAGCTCAAAAATGTTTCAAGAAGGCGCGGATCGTAGAAACGGAAGAGAACAGTTCTGTTCCCTTTAGGCGGATAAACATTTACCCAATTCCGCCAATGCTGAACGAGATGGGACGTAGCAACCCTATCAGGTGTCTCGAGAAAGAAGCCCCAAGCATCATCACTTTGCGTCAGGCTAACAATATGCTCCCACATCTCGTCCTTGGGTCGGACAAGATGGGGCGCTTCCGTATTGTAATAATCCTCAGCCAGCTCCTCATAGAGACAAAAGCCATCCTCTTTCAGATCAGCCACATGTCCAGGAACATCCTTGTTCCCGCAGGCATCAACAAGAGCAAACAATCTGCCCTCATCACGAAGAGATGCCAGATCATCCCAGCTGACATGGTCAGGGATATTGGTATAGGACAACGCCATATCACCTGTATCCCCGGTCGGTTGCAACCTCAGCAGCTTTCGGGTCCGTTGGCTCTTCAGCCGGTGGTGGGGCGGCATCCGCCGCCGTGCCCGGGCTACCACCCTGGTTGATCTTCACTTTGTTGCCGACAATCGTAACCCCGCCGGAATCAATCTTGACGAAACCACCCGGACCCTTGATGGTCAGTTCTTCGGTGCCTTCCAGAACAATATTGGGTGCCTTAACCGTGGTCTTGCCCAAAATGGTTGTCGTCGAGCCTCCTTCAACCTTGAGGCTGTCCGATCCCTTGATCATGGTGGAGCGGTTAGCACGAAAACTGTTCACAACAGCCCCGTAAACCGTTGTATGCAGGGCGTTATAGACCTTGAAAAGCAGTTTGCCGCCGAAGATCCAGTTCGTCTCATTATCAATGCGACGATATTCATCTTTTGCTATGTGCTGATAATGGTTGTTCTTGACCAGCAGGTGTCGGTTGTTCTCAACAATCTGATGCCGGTCATGCCGGATATGTTCACGCCGGTCATTCTCGACAACGATGTCCTGATCTTTTTGGGCATGGACATATACTTGCTCCATCCCGGCCTGATCTTCAAACCGCAACTCGTTCGAACCCACACCCTTGTGAGTATCCGACTTGATTGTCATAACCGTTTTAAAGTCCGGCAGGGTGTAGGGACTCTTGTTATTGTTGTGATACGTCCGCCCTGTGATGATTGGCTGGTCTGGGTCGCCTTCGAGGAAGTCTACGATGACCTCGTGGCCGATGCGAGGGATGGCGATGTGGCCCCAGCTGGCACCGGCCCAGTTGGAGGACACGCGGATCCAGCAGGAGGAGGTGTCGTTCTTCTTGCCATGACGGTCCCAGGGGAACCAGACTTTCACCCGGCCATGTTCATCGCAGTAAATCTCTTCACCTTCTGGCCCGGTGACATGAGCGATCTGAGGGCCATCCACCAAGGGCTTTTTGAGCAGTTTGGGCCGGTATGGCAGGCGGGCGGGCATGACCTCAAACCCAGCGCTGTAAGT
>NZ_LMCG01000017.1:0-1810 GCF_001623065.1 Pseudovibrio sp. Ad46
AGGGTGTAAGGTCATGGAGCCTGTCCCTGTGCTACGTGGTCCGCAAAAGCGGCCACCATCAACTGTTCAGGTTTGGTAATACATGCGAGGCGGGGTCTGGCCGCGTCACGATCTCAAGCCGTGCTGGGCTCTGATCTGGGACCCAACGACCTCCGCCTCGCTACCATTCAAGCACAAAACAAACACACAGGGACCCAGAGCCACCCCACCACAACTCACCATCTCAGTACTGGATACCGGATCTCCACTCCGCTCCGTCCGGCATGACGGCGAAGAGAGGCACTAGCACAACCCTTTCCCACTCGGTG
Organism: Pseudovibrio sp. Ad46; assembly: GCF_001623065.1. Lineage (NCBI taxonomy): Bacteria > Pseudomonadati > Pseudomonadota > Alphaproteobacteria > Hyphomicrobiales > Stappiaceae > Pseudovibrio > Pseudovibrio sp. Ad46. The sequence goes on from NZ_LMCG01000017.1 coordinate 309, forward strand.
TCTTCCCGGCCTCCGAGCCGGGATCCATACCCATCAAGCTCTAGGGGTTAATCAGCGTACCAATTCGGCTTAGGTCCTTAGACCAGTATATGAACAAGGGTTTGGCATAGATATTTTCTGCCGGCACGTATCCAAGCTGTGACAAGACCCGACTGTCAGCTGAATTGTCGCGATTATCGCCCATTACAAAATAGTGCCCCTCAGGAACGCGATATTTCGGCGTGTTGTCTAGCGAGCTGTTTGGATAGAGATCTAGTACTGTTTGCTGTGCGCCGTTTGGAAGCTCTTCTACGTATTGAGCTATGTACTTCTTGTTTCCATAGCTGTCGGTGAGTATGTGATCTTCAGATAGCCGAGCTTGCTTTACAGGGGCACCGTTTAAGATGACAACACCATTTTCGATTTGGACAGTGTCACCTGGAAGGCCAATAATACGTTCCACATAGTCGATTTTGTTGTTCCTAGTGTACTTCAGAATAACCATATCGCCTTGTTGAGGTTTTATGCAGTTAAAGCCACAAGAAGTTGCAAAGACGTAGTCGCCAGGAATAAGCAACGGCTGGTTGTTGTTTGAAGGTATGTAAAAGGTTCTAACTTTCTGGGACGGGAGGAAATCCATTCCAATGGAGCTAAGATAAGGTGTTTGGACAATTGCAATAGAGATCCAACAAAGTAGATAAACCCACCATCGATTGTACCATTTTAAAGTATAGCTTTGCTGCTTTCTGCATAAGAGCAAGAGATCAACAAATGCGATCACAAAAAGACTAATCACAACGATCAAAAAAATACCGAGGTAAATTCTACTATCTATGAAGGTAGGAAGTGGAGTTAGGGTAAATATTATGCCCGACCAGAGGAGTAGAATAAACATTAGAAAACGTTTTGGGTGGCCTAGATACAAATATCCAGAGCCGCTTATGAGCTGAAGCAGCAAAGCTATCCACCATCTGCGCTTCTTAAAGGTTGATGCGTTTGTAGAAACTGTAGTCATGTTAAAAATCTTGCTTAGTTGAAAATGTTCTTTTTATTAACATAAGTTGTATTTTGTGCAAGTTGCACTCGTGGATCTAGATCCCGGCTCGGGGGTCGGGAAGACGTTGGTGTGGGAGGCGAAGTGATGGCAGTTCCCCCATGCCGTCATCCCGCACAAGCGCAGCGCGATGCGGGACCCAGAGGGGTGAGGTAGAGCCTCTCGGTATCTTCGCCTTGAAATGACGCATCAGATTGAAAGCGACTTTGTGTTGTTTCCAAACCAGCCTCAGCACATGCCGCCCTAGATCCCGGCTCGGGGGCCGGGAAGACGTCGGTAGGGAGGCGAGGTGATGGGGCAATGGCAGTTCCCCCATGCCGTCATCCCGCACAAGCGCAGCGCGATGCGGCAACTGTGTTTATGCATTGAATGGAACACTATCTCTGAGGAGTGCATTGGCTGTGATGAGTATCTTTCTCGCCAGAGCAATCATTGCCGCTTTGAAGGGCTTCCCTCTTTTCCTCCATCA
>NZ_LMCG01000018.1:0-920 GCF_001623065.1 Pseudovibrio sp. Ad46
GCGATCCATCCAGCGTCAGATCACCGCCAACAGTGATGAGGTCACTGTCTACACCCGCTGTGCCAGACGGAGATCCAAGCTCAAAATCCAGAACGGATGCGGAGGTCAGATTAAGGTCACCGCCAATCGTCAGCCTACCCGGACTGTTACCCGCTGCAATCGTTCCGCTTGCAACGGACACCGATCCGCCAATCGTGCCTGACCCACCAAGGCTACCGCCGTTGACTGTAACATCACCAATGGAGCCATTAACAACCAGCCTTCCTCCCGAAACGGTGGTGCCGCCGGTATAGGTGTTGATGCCGGTCAGGATGGTGGTGCCAGCAAGCTGATTAACACTGCCATTCCCGTTAACGGCAGTCGAGAACGTGTAGTCGGTATCCGTGTGGTTGAAGTTGATCACCCCGGTACCCTCGCCAAATATCACTGCCTCTGTATCAAGGGTGCCTGCCTTCACAGCCGTCTCACCTGCCGCGGCGCCGATATTGAGTGTGCCTTGTGAAACAGTGTCGACGGCCAGCACGACATCACCATCTACATCCACGATAGCGCCATCTGCTATCGTCAGCGTCCCGGGCGCTCTATCTCCGACTTTAATACGGTCACTGCTTTCCCAAGCGGAGCCTTCGCCCGTCACTGTAACAATACCCGAACTGGCCCCACTGAAGCTGGCGCGGTTGAAGCCAATGGTGGTGCTATCAGAAGTAACCTTGCCGCCATTCTCTATTTTTAGGGAGCCGGCACCATACTGGCCGACCAAAAGAGGGCCTGATTCCCAGACGGATCCGTCATCCGTCACAGTCACGGCACCTGTGGCGTCAGCCCCACCGATAACACTGCTCAGACCATTGGTAACCCTGCCGCCATCGGAGATGGTCAGCGTTCCGGTCCCATACACACCAACTGTAGAGTTAGTTGCG
>NZ_LMCG01000019.1:0-104177 GCF_001623065.1 Pseudovibrio sp. Ad46
ATTTGGATGCGGCGTCTCCGGCGTTGTAGAGCTCGCATTTGTCCAGAGACAGGCAGCCGCACCCCATACAGCCTTCCAGTTGCGCTCTCAGGTTCTCCATGCGTGCAATGCGCTCATTCAGATGAACTTTGAACTGCTGGCTCAAACGTTGCCACTCTGCTTTGTTTGGCGCACGGCCCGGGGGAAGTGTCCCGAGCTGATCTGAAATCTCTTTGATGGTGAAGCCAAACTCCTGCGCGACTAACGCAAATGATAAGCGGCGGATGTCTGCATGCATAAAGCGGCGCTGACCACCAGAATTGCGGCTGGCAGTGACGGCATTGCGCTCCTATGTGCGTTCGTTTGCGTTATTAGCGTTAGGACAGCGTTGCTATGTCTACACAGTTCGCGAAAGTAGCTCTGGCAATGCGTCAACGATGGACCGTGTTCTGTAGGATAACTCCAGCTAGCATCGGCTCTATACTGATGCCGCGAAAAGAGGATAGGAGTAATCTATCCCCCTACCTCAGATAATGCCGTCGTTACCCGTCTCAATACACGCCGGGGATAAGTGATTTGGGTGGAGTCAGCTTCCTGAAGTTACTCAGCAACTAAATCTTGTGATGAACTCAGCATCATCTGCTCCGCATCTTCTTTCAAAAAAGCATCGGGACTGTTGCAGGAGGTTGCCAACTCTACAAACCGTCGTTCGCGGCCAGAGGTTAGAATTGAGAACATGATGTCGGCGACATGGAGTGCCAGCGCCTGATTGCAGCGATGTGGGCGGTCTTCAAGAATTCCCATCGCCATATCGGAGAGGCCTGCGGCTCGGTAATTTGCCATAGCGCCCATGCTATCGTGTTGCTGATTGGGCTCTCCAAATGGATGCTTCCAGGTTGGGAGGTCTACCGATGTACCATTTTCATCTGTAACGCGTACCTCACCACCAAAGAAGTTTGGATCAGGCCCATACAGCGTGCCAGTTTGGCCATATAGCTCCATGTGGTTATGACTATGATCCTTTACATCCCAGCTCGCACCAAATGTAATTACAGCACCGCTATGGAACTCGAGCAGGGCATGAACAGTGGTCTCAGTTTCAACGGATAGTGTCTCTCCGTAACGTTGTGCAGACGTGATGGTTCGCTTTGAGGACGGAATGGACGCTAAAGAAGAAACGGCTTTTACAGGCCCAAGCAATTGAACGAGGTTCGTGAGGTAATACGGACCCAGATCAAGAATTGGCCCACCACCATCCTTAAAGAAAAATGCGGGATTTGGATGCCAATGCTCCATGCCACGGCTCATGACGTGACACGTCCCGCTCCCAACCTTACCAATTGCCCCACTATCGATCAGGCTGCGACATTGCTGATGAGATCCGCCAAGGAATGTATCTGGCGCGGAGCCAATACGAAGTCCTTTTTGCTCTGCTAACTCAAGCAGGGCCTGTCCTTCCTTCAAAGAAAGAACAAACGGCTTTTCTGAATAAACGTGTTTGCCAGCTTCGAGTATCCGGCGGCTGATTTCGAAGTGGGCTGCTGGAATTGTAAGATTGACGATTATATCGATATCGTCTGCCACCAGCAGTTCGTCAACTGTATAGGCCTGAACTCCGAATTCCGCAGCTCTGGCATGCGCAGCATCCATGTTGATGTCTGCCACGGCCTTCAGGTCCAGCCCTCGAAACTGGGGGCCAAGTGTAAGGTAGGTTTCCGATATATTGCCGCACCCAATAATGCCAATGCCAAGTGTTTCTAGCATTTACGCGCCCTCCAGTGCTTTGAGTGAGTTCAAAGAGCGTTGCGCAAAGCGGGCAAAGTCACTCGGGTTGTCGTGTTCCATGACATAAACACAAGCACGGCTTTTCTCTTGTAAGACTGAGAGGATTTGGCCCCACTGTACAGTGCCGAAACCAACGTCTGCCCAGCCATCTTCATCGGCACATTCGCCAGTGGCAGCAATGTCTTTGACATGAACAGCTGTAATGCGGCTGCCATAGCGCTCAATCCATGAAATCGGATCGTGACCACCTCGGATGATCCACGCAATGTCGGCTTCCCAATCGATCTCTGGCGCTTCAGTGAGGATGATTTCCATAGGTGTACGTCCGTTGTACTCACATTGGAATTCAAAATCATGATTGTGCCACCCAAAGCTCAGGCCTGCAGCCTGCACTTTTGTGCCGACCTGCGCGAGGCGGTGAGCAAATGAGATCCAGTCAGCTTCAGTTTGAGGGCGCTCTGATGGGGCGAGGAAAGGCGCGAAAATGCGCGTTATTCCAAGATATTTTGCCAGTTCAATATAGCGTGCTGTATCTGCTTCCAGTTCATCAATTCCAAAATGGCCGGAGGGCATGGAAAGGCCGTTGGCATCCAGCATCTGTCGCAAAGCATTGGGATCTTCATAAACCCCACCAAAGCCTTCTACTTGGGTGTAGCCCATTTTGGCCAGACCGCTCAAAACCTCAGTCAGTGGCTGAGCATTGCGTGCACTATAAAGCTGAAGGGAAAAATCCATTGTGATCAATTTCCTGCGTTTAGAGACGTAATTCAGATGTCTTGTCAAACAAAGAGGCTTTAACCGGGTCAAAGCCGATAGGCAGGCGGTCACCCACATTGACAGTGGCTTGTCCGTCCATACGGAAATGGAAGGGTTGATTGTCCAGCGAGGTCCACACCAGCGTATCTGATCCCATTGGCTCCACAACTTCGACTGATATGTCGGAGTTAAATGGTTGCTCCTGAGCTGCATTCCCCACGTGAACATGCTCTGGACGGATGCCAAGATAAATTGGTCTGTTGTCTTCTGCTCTGGTTTTGAAGTTGTAGCGGCCTAGCGCAATATCCAGGTTATTTGATGTGAAACTAGGCTGTTCATCAATGCCATATGCACCATCAAGGAAGTTCATGGCCGGGGAGCCGATAAAGCTCGCCACGTACTTGTTGACCGGTTGATTGTAGATGGTAAACGGGTCTGCGAGCTGTTGAATGACACCGTCGCGCATAATCGCAATGCGGTCTGCTAGTGTCATCGCTTCCACCTGATCATGCGTTACATAAATCATGGTGTTGCGTAGTTTTTGATGCAAACGCTTCAGCTCCACACGCAACTCCGCACGCAGCTTCGCGTCCAGATTGGAAAGAGGCTCGTCAAACAAAAAGACATCCACATCACGAACAAGAGCGCGCCCAATGGCAACACGTTGGCGTTGACCGCCGGAAAGTTGCCCCGGCTTGCGGTTTAGCAAGGGCTCGATCTGGAGCATTTGGGCTGCGCGGTTTACCCGGTGCTCGATATCCTCACGAGGCACCTTGGCATTCTTCAAGCCAAACGTCAGGTTCCCGCGCACCGTCATTTGCGGGTAGAGCGCATAGGATTGAAACACCATGCCGATGCCTCTGTCTTTCGGCTCAGCCCATGTAACGTTTGTGCCGTTTATGATGATTTGGCCTTCGGAGAGATCCAGCAATCCTGCAATGCAATTCAGCAGGGTAGATTTCCCACATCCTGATGCACCCAGCAGAACAAGGAACTCTCCTTCAGCGACATCCAAGTTGAGTTGATCGAGAACGGTAGCTTCACCAAATTTTAGCGACAGATCGCGAATGCTGATTGAGTTCACTGTATTATCCTTTCACAGCGCCGGCGGCGACCCCGCGCACAAAAAAGCGCCCAGAGAAGAAATAAACAGCCAATGGCACTGCGCCTGTCAGCAGGGTTGCAGCCATGTTGACGTTGTACTCCTTCACACCTTGTGTGGTGTTGACGATGTTGTTGAGCTGAACAGTCATGGGGAAGTTTTTAACACCGGCGAAAATGACACCAAACAGGAAATCATTCCAAATTCCAGTGACTTGCAAAATCACGGCAACGACGAATATCGGCGCAGACATTGGTACCAGTACCTTTAGGAAAATACCCCAAAACCCGGCACCATCCACACGTGCAGCTTTGAACAACTCCTCAGGCAAAGCAGCGAAATAGTTGCGGAACAAGAGTGTCAAAATCGGCATTCCAAAGATGGTGTGAATGAAGATCACCCCTTGAAGAGACCCGAATATGCCCAGCTCACGGGTAACAATCACAAGCGGATACAGCATCACCTGGTAAGGAATGAAACTGCCGAAGATGAGAATGGTGAAGAACACCTCAGAGCCCTTAAACTTCCAATTGGAAAGGGCATAGCCATTCACAGAGGCAATCGTGATGGACATAACAACACTTGGAATAGTGATCTTCACGGAATTCCAAAACCCAACCTTCAGCCCTTCGCAATAAAGGCCCGTGCAGGCGGTATCCCAGGCTTTTGCCCAGGGAGCAAAAGTGATTTCTACTGGTGGAGCAAAGATGTTGCCAAGGCGGATCTCTGGGAGCCCCTTTAGGCTGGTCATCATCATCACATAAAGTGGCAGCAAGTAGTAAACAGCAGCCACCAACAGAACGGAGTAGAGCATTATCCGTGTGGGGTTGAAGCGGCGAAGTGGTTTCGCACCGGATGGCTCGATTGCAAAGCTCTTGCTAGGCTTTGTCTGAGTAATTTCATAGGGTTCAACAGTCATATCAGCCCCTCTACCTCTGCGCTTTCTTCTTGCCGTATTCGAGATAAACCCACGGAATCAAGATGATGAGGACGGTTGTGAGCATGACCGTAGAGGCGGCGAGTGCCTGCCCAACATTGGCTCTGGCGAACATGAAGTCATAAACGTACTTGGCGGGGACTTCTGATGCGATGCCAGGACCACCCTGTGTCATCGCCACGACGAGATCGTAAAGCTTAACGATGCCGGCTGCGACAATCACAAGAGTGGTGACCATGACGCCGCGCATCATGGGAACAATCACAAAGAGATACGTCTTCCAAACCGGTATTCCATCAACTCTTGCTGCGTTCCAGATCTCCCGGTCAACGCCGCGAATACCGGCCAGCATTAACACCATGACAAAGCCGGTTCCTTGCCAGATACCCGCAATGAGCAAGGCGTAAAGCACTGTGCCCCGGTTGGCGATCAGGTCAAAAGTGAAGTTTTCAAACCCCCATGATCGTACAGTTTCCTGGATGCCCAGACTTGGGTTCAAAATCCATTGCCAGACAATGCCGGTTACGATGAACGAGAGCGCAAATGGGTAAAGGTAAATGGTTCGAAACGTATCTTCAAAGCGGATCTTCTGATCAATGAGGGCTGCGAGTATGAACCCGATCACAAACGAGATCAGGAGTGAGAGAACCCCGTAAATCACGATGTTTTCCATCGAGATTAGCCAACGAGATGTGCGAAACAATCTCTCGTATTGTGCAAAGCCAACAAACTCATTGAGTGGCAGTGCCCGGGACTTAGAAAAAGAATAGATAACTGTCCAGATAGAGCAGCCAAGAAAGACCAGCAGCGTCGTGGCGATCATTGGCAATGCCGCAATCTTGGCATTAAGGTTTCGAAACAAGGGGTTTGGCCGCTTGGCGATGGACATTAACACATCTCCGATGCAAGCCAGACGGGCCAATCATGAAGATCGACCCTCCGACTGTTTTTAAAGGAGAGGCGCCATTAATCGGCGTACTCGATGATTTCGACATAACGAGATTGCGCTTCATCGACGCTCATTTCTGGTGAGCTGAAAAACTCCACCCACAAATCTTCAATCTGTCCTTGAGTGTCAGATGAGAAGGCTTGCTCAGATCCGGGTAGAATGTTTTCCGGGTTTGCCAAAATAGCGATACCCTTCTTCATGCAAGCATTTGCATCATCAAGATTGATGTCCCCACGGATGGGAAGAGACCCTTTTCGCAGGTTGAAGCCCACTTGCACTTGTTTTGAAACCAGCAAAGATGCCATTTCCAACTGAGCTGCAACGATCTCAGGCTTGTCGCCGTTCGGTTTAGGGAAGAAGAATGAGTCCCCACCGGTGTCAAGAACAGGGTTTGCGCCCAGACCCGGCAAACAATCATACTCATTGCCAGCAGTTTGTCCGGCTAACGAGAACTCTCCCTGAGCCCAGTCACCCATAATTTGAGCGCCGGCTTTACCAGTGATGACCATGTTTGTTGCATCGTTCCATGCTCGCCCGACATAACCGCTGTCGACCAATCCACGTGCAGCAGCAACAGCTTCAAACACTTTTCGCATTGCAGGGCCTCCAGCTGCCTCAACGCTCTTTTCCTCTTTAATCTGGCGGTAGAGGTCAACACCACCCAGCGCAACCTGAAAGACATTTGCCATACCGCTGAGCTGCCAGGCTTCACCACCAACTGCCAGAGGTGTAACCCCAGCTTCTTTCAGTTTGGAAGCAGAGCCAATAAACTCTTCCCAATTGGCAGGAACTGTCAGGCCATTGCTTTCGTATACGCCGCGGTTCAACCACATCCACTGGAATGAGTGAATGTTGACGGGAACGCAGTATACGCGGCCTTCATATGTGCAGCTCTCAAGCAGCTTTGCAGGGCGAATGAAGTCTGCCCAACCTTCTTTTTCGGCAATCTCAGTAAGATCGGTCATCAGACCTGCTTTGATCAGGTCTTCGGCATCACGCCCCGTGTTGAGCTGGGTTGCTCCCATTGGGTCACCGCCAGAGATGCGGCTGATGATGATTGGCCGTGCGTTGCTGCCCCCTGCGATCGCGCTGTCCACCCAATTGTGCCCGGCACCGTTGACTGCATCAGCAAACACTTTCACAGCAGCAGCTTCCCCACCGGATGTCCACCAATGCGTCACTTCCAGATCAGCAGCATAAACAGAAGAAACGCCTGCCAGCATTGTTGCTGCAGTTAAAAAAACTTTGATCTTGAGCATTGAATTACCCTCCCAATAATTCGAATGATGATCAGGCCTCCCAACCCGACCAATACGTCAATCACAGTAGCTTTATGATAGTTTTATTTTGACTGCAATCGATTACATATATATCGTAGTCAGTGAAAATGCGCTGAGTCAACAGTAATTATTGGACAGTAACTGTCCATAAATAGTATCGGTCAACGTATGAATTCAAAAGTTGTTACAATACAGGATGTTGCTATTGTCGCCGGTGTTTCTACAGCTACGGTAAGTAGAGCTCTTAGCAAGCCTGAGAAGGTGAATAAAGCAACTCGAGAAAAGGTGATGGCTGCTGTTCGTGTCACCGGTTATCGCATCAATCAAACTGCTCGAAATTTGAGGAAAAAGGAGGCAGGAGCGGTTGTTGCTCTTGTGCCTAATCTGGGAAATCCGTTTTTTTCTTCAATACTTTCCGGCATTGAAAGTGTGCTCGCCAAAGAGGGGTTGAGCCTGCTGGTGGTGGATATACTTCAAACCAGTTTTGAGCGTGAACAGGCCTATGACTACCTCTCGATGAATCAGGCAGATGGTTTGCTGGTGCTGGATGGGACATTGGATCTCACGAACCTAAATGACGGTTCCGTATCCTCAGAATTGCCACCTGTCGTGTACTGCTGTGAGTGGGGCACAGACCCACGTTTCGGATCGGTGCGGGTTGATAACCACCAAGGCTCTCAGTTGGCAGTGAGCCACTTACACACGCTTGGTCACAAAGCTATCGGCTTGGTGAGGGGCCCAGCTGAAAACAGGCTTACAGCCGCTCGTCAGGAAGGGTTTGAGGCAGCTATTTTAAAACATTCTCTGCCACTCCGCACAGAGTGGTTGATTGACGGCGGTTTCTCGCTGGAGGCAGGCGTACAGGCAGCACACCAATGGTGCGCACTGGAAGAGCGCCCAACCGCAATTTTCTGCATGAGTGATGAAGTTGCCTTTGGGTTTATTTCAGAGCTTGACCGGCTCGGATTTTCCGTCCCCAAAGATGTCTCCGTCGTCGGCTTTGATGACATCGCAATTGCCGAACGTTTTATCCCCTCACTGACAACGATCCGCCAGCCCAGATTTCGCATTGGGCAGGAAGCAGCAGGTAAGCTGCTACGCCGCATTGCCGGAGAAGTTGAAAACCGTGCGGAGAGCGAAGCAACTGCACACCGAACGGTTCTGCCAGTGGAGTTGATTGAAAGGCAAAGTACAGCGCCTGTTAGCGAAAAACAGCGTGCCTTGTAACAGCCAAACGCCACAAGACACTCATATTTAATCCAAACAAGCTATTGGAATATTGGGAGATTATGTGATGAAAACGCTCAAAGGTCCCGCGCTTTTTCTAGCGCAGTTTGTCGGAGATGTAGCCCCGTTCAACACGCTCGGATCAATAGCCAAATGGGCCGCAGATCTGGGCTACAAAGGTCTGCAGATTCCCAGTTGGGGTGAGCGTTTGATCGATCTGGAAAAAGCAGCCACAAGCAAAACCTACTGCGATGAGTTGAAGGGAATGCTAGCGGATCATGGCGTCGTAATCACTGAACTTTCTACTCATCTGCAAGGCCAGTTGATCGCTGTTCACCCCGCTTACGATGCGATGTTTGACGGGTTCGCGCCGCCTCAGGTGCATGGCAACCCTAAGGCGCGGCAGCAATGGGCAGTCTCACAATTACTTTTGGCAGCCAAAGCCTCGCAAAATCTGAGCCTTACCTCTCATGCCACGTTTTCGGGAGCCTTAGCATGGCCCTATGTCTACCCGTGGCCACAGCGCCCGGCTGGTCTCATTGAGGCTTCATTCGAAGAGCTTGGTAAGCGCTGGATGCCGATCCTCAATGCCTTTGATCAGGCAAATGTTGATGTGTGCTACGAGATCCATCCGGGGGAAGATTTGCACGATGGCGTCACTTTTGAGATGTTTCTGGCCGAGGTGAAAGATCACTCCCGCGCGAATATCTTGTATGATCCAAGCCATTTCGTACTGCAGCAACTGGACTATCTCGGCTTTATTGATGTGTACGCTGACCGAATAAAAATGTTCCATGTCAAGGATGCAGAGTTTAACGCGTCGCCCAAACAAGGCGTTTATTCAGGCTATCAAAAATGGGAGAACCGCGCAGGTCGTTTCCGCTCTTTGGGAGATGGTCAGGTGGACTTCAAATCAATCTTCTCCAAACTTTCTGCTCTCAATTTTGATGGGTGGGCCGTGCTGGAATGGGAATGTGCCCTCAAACACCCGGAGGACGGGGCAAGAGAAGGGGCGCAATTCATTAAGGACCACATTATCCGCGTCACCGAGCGCGCCTTTGATGACTTTGCTGATGCAGGAACGGATGAGGCAGCCAACCGTCGCATTCTTGGTATTTCAGAGCTAAAAAGCGTCCAATAAGCTGAAAACCAAATAGGTTGCCGGGATACGCAAAATCAGGGTGCATGCCCGGAAGGACACATTGCGTGGGTGAGGGGCTTAACTCGTTTAAAGTTCAGGTGCGATTATATGAACTTCGGAGCCATTGGGAGTTGAAGGTTCCGTCAAGGATATGTTGTTTGCACGACTGATGTGAAAAAAGGCAGCCGAGATATCCTGAGTGATCTCGTCATGGAGTACAAATGAAATTCTGCCCGCGTTGAGCAATGCTTTGTTTTCCTGATTAAGGTCATGTGCAATGTAGCTGTCCGGATACATTTTGTACTGCTCAAGCATTTGAATTATTGCCCTGTTTCCTCCGCCCATGGAGTACACAGCACATATGTGCTGCTCTTTCTCAAGAATAGAGGCCAGGTCTTTTTCAATTTTATGATCAACTCCAGAACCTCCTGTGGTTTCAACAAATTTCAGGTCAGGACGATTACGTGTGAGCCATGATCGAAAACTGATCGCGCGTGTTTCTTCACCTTTAAAATGCTCGTGGCTGCGGCTCATCAATATGGTTCCGTCAGTCGAATGCAGTGTCTTAGAGATCAGATAGGTAGCTAAGAAAGTCATGCTGGATTTTAATGTGGCATAGCAAACTAGGTAACGTATCTGCAAAGCTATTCTAATTTTGGGTTCGTTTTCGAGAAGTTGAACAAGTTGAGACGTAAATGCTCCAAGCAGATTTGGGTACCTTTGAGCAGGAGTGCATCAAGTGCGAGTTGCTGACTAACTCCGGTGGTATGAGCTGGCTTGATGCAAGACGTGTCATCTACGAGATATTTTGTGCTTTAAAGGTGAGGTGATCATGGCACAATTAAACCTTCCTAGCATGATGATCTATAACTGTTTCCGCTGCCAATCAAAAATTGGTATCTGGTTTAAATCGTATAACCTTCAGCAACAGAGACGACAACTCGTTACTCCCCCTCACTTCTTCCCCCACGCCAGCAGGGGGCCGAAGGTCGCCACGTAGACCGCGAATGCCAGGATCCATGCCAGAGCTGACATATCGTAGAGCCTTGCCGCGAGATCTGGGAAGAGGCCTGCGGAGAAGCGGAGGAGGACTGATGTGGCCATTGCGCAGTAAAGGAAGGTGGCACTGCGGCTTGCTTTGAGCTCCTGACCAGTATGGCCGAGGGTTGCGCGGGTCATGACGGCCAGGGTCATCATACCCAGGACGCCAGCCATAAGCAGGTGTTGGGCTCCGGTGATGTCCAGCAGGTCTGGCTGGAGAATGGCAAAGCCAAGTGCAAGCAGACCCAGAGGCATAAACAGATAGCTTGCGTGCAGCACCAGAACCAGAGGTTCCTTGAAGGTATACTGCCCTTTCCAGCGAACCAGACGCGCAAAGTGCAGCGCTCCGGCAATCAAAAGTATCACGCCCGCCAGCCAATGATCTTGCAGCGCAGTCCAGACAAGCAGTGCGATCAGGAGGGTAAGCAGTGAGATCTTGTCGAACACCTGCATCGGGCTCGCTGGCAGGCTCTTACGGCCTTGCTTCACCAGCCAGTTACGGGTGAAGGAGGGAATGATCCGCCCGCCGATCAGGCCAACCATCAGAACCATGGTGGAGATACCCAGACGCATACCATAGCCCTGCGCTGCGTACCCATCGCTCCAGGCTTCCCAATGGAACAACAGGTTGGATGCAATGAGCACGCCCAGCAAACCCAGCACGATCAGATTACGCCAGTTTTTGCCTGCCATAATTTCACGCAGGCACGCAATGGCCAGCACCAATGGCATTGCAACATCAAGCGCGGCAACGATGCCTGCTGGAAGGTAAGCGCCGAACAGGATCGCGGCACGGCCAATCACCCAAAGACTGAACAGGACAATGAGTGGCCTGCCCACAATAGGCATACGCCCGGTCCAGTTGGGAATCGCGGTCAGCAAAAACCCTGCAACAACGGCGCTCAGATAGCCGAAAAGGAACTCATGGGCGTGCCATGAGACCGGATCAAACGCAGTCGGCAGCTCGATGTGCCCGGAAACGAGTGGTATCCAGAGCAGCATAAGCACGATTGCCCAGACTGCGCTGGCGAGGAAGAACGGCCTGAACCCATAACTGAATAGTACAGGGCCTTGCCAGGATCTGACTTGTTCCATAGTGGTCGACATGAGGCGCTCTTTTGGCTTTATTGATGCGCGCGTGCACATTCAGTGATCGATGCGTTAGAGCGCGTTCCGTTTGATTGCATTCAATCAAACAACAAGAATTCGCTCCACCAAAGATGCTAGAGCGCGATGCATAAATGAAAATGAACGCAACGTGCTCTAGCTTTTACAGTCAGCTTCATCAATCTAACTCACCATGTCCTTGACTATTATTAAGTGCACTCTGCATTTAAAGAATGTTCCCGAAAAGTGGTTCCGGTTTTTGGATAAGAATACGCGTAAAATTAAAGAGTTAGAGCTTGGTGCGTGAATGCATATGAACGAAACATGCTCTAATGAGAGGAGAGTGTCTCGATACGTCAGCTCGTCCAGGATATCTCTTAGCTGGCTTAGGACAATACAAGCACTGAACCACCACATGGCCTCCCATGCAGTGTTGAACCAGAATTCCCGGAAGCCGGGATGAGCAAGGCGGCAGGCAATACCTGCGCTACTTGTTAGTAATGAGTCTTCAGCATTGGCTACACGCCTTGCCCGGGCTTTCTTGTAATGAACTACGTCGCCTCTTTTGCCTATAAGGCACGATAGTCAGTTTCCTGAAAAGAAGGTGGCTTATCCAGACACGTTTCCATGCCCAAACAGTTCCTCCGTCTTTGACAAACACATCTGCAAAAGCAGGTCTTTCTGCCGGTACATTTGCACCTGTCACCGCGTGATACCCTATAGTCCTGGGCCCTTCCCCTCAAACCATGCGGTCACGTTTGAAGTTCGGTTCACCGGACCACTGAAAGGTGCGTTACGTCTTCCAATAGCCCCGCCCAACCTACGACAAACTGACGGTCGCTCCGCCAGCAGCCCGTTACGTAGGCATAGGTTCACAGTATGGGAGGAAAACACGAGGGGGATAAGTTTACCCTTAAAACCAGTCTAGTTTTCAGGTGTTCCAACACCTGCAATCCTGTTGCCTATGTTGTACTTGCCGCGAGGCTTTCTCATGGGCAGGCGCCGCACTTCTTCCAGCGTTTGCGCATCATAAACAATGACAGCCCCATCCTCTTCCCAGACAGAAACCAGGGCGTATTTGCCATCATCTGTGAACTCCACATGGGCCGCACGGGAGCCTTTTTGAGGGCGCAGGGTCTTTACAATCTCAAGGCTCTGCTTGTCTATCACCTGGATCGCGTCTTTGTCTGGACCAAAGAAAACATCTACCCAGACATAGGGTGAGTTCTCGTGCGTCCGGGTGAAGAAGCCGGAGCCGAGCATCTCAATCTGTTTGATGGTCTCCCATGACTTCATGTCTACAATGGAAACCAGCGGTTCTCTCAGATGCGGGGTGGCCATGACGGTCCGCTCACCCATCTTCCAGGTAGAACCTGAGCCCAGGTGTGGCAGACCTTCCAAGTCCAGATCAGCAATCTTGTGCCCGATGACCAAATCAACCACCTGTCCACCAATGCCACTGGGGGAAGCACCCATCACGTATTCATCGCTTGGGTCGAGATAGAAATCTTCAACCAAACTTTTGACAGTGATCTTGCGCAAAGGGAACGGGTCTTTGTTAGGCGCAGGCCCCTCAACACGCCAGTCATGGGCAAATCCGTAATGTGGTGGATTAGGGCCATAAAACACTTCCCAAATGGAAGGCGCATCCTTCAGCGCCAACACAAAGCTCTTGCGTTTGGCGGCGAGGTAAACAGCGGAGACACGGCTTGGTGTGCCGTCCTTGCCTTGAACATACTCTAGTTTCTGCGGGCTCAAATCATCAGCGGAGAGAATGACAAAGGTGTTGGGCAGATAGTTCGCTACGGCAATCCACTTGCCATCGTGGCTCAAAGCAATATTACGGCTGTTCAGCCCGGCACGAATACGGCTCACCTCCTGTAACCCGTAAAGGTCATACTTCAGGATCCAGCCATCGCGGGACATGATGTAGACGTAGCGCCCATCAGGGGAGAACTTGGGCTGCCCGCGCGTCCCAAACGGAATCTTGAAACGCGTCAGAACCTCGAAGCTGTCGCCATCCACCACGCTGACAGAATGGTCCAGCGTCTCCACGACCAATGTCAGGTTCATCGGATCGGCAGACCAGACAGGCTTCACAGTCGCTTTGTAATCATCGTTGGCAATCAGGCTCGCGGAAATCTGCTCCATCATCCATGTCGGTGCAGGCTTCAATGGCGTCTTGAGAGAAGCGCTGAGTGCGTCAATCTCCTGGTCACTCAGCACATCCTGAAAGGACGGCATCTCAGTTGCGTTTCGCCCGCGTTTGATTGTGTCTTGCAACGCCGTGCCGCGCATACCTCCCAAAGTTTCAGGAAGCAGAGCCGGACCGATCAGGCCCAAACGGTTCTCACCGTGGCACTCTACACAATGCTTTTGGTAAAGGGCGGCAGGGTCGGCAAGGCAAGCAGATGCTGAAAGAACAGCCGAACCAAGAGCAACAAGGAGCCTGATCATTGAATAAACTCGAATTAGGGGAAAGTACCTCTGAAGCGCAGTCGCAGTGCAGGTTCAAAGCCACGCAAAACAAAGGCAAAACAGTTCATGTGTTTCACCTTAAATGCGAACTGCTTTAAGGTGTGACGGTCACCATACCGATCATCTTCTGCGTTTCCCAATGCGGACCACACAGATATTGCTGCGATCCCGCGCTCAGGAAGGTGAACTCGAAGACCTCTTCAGGAAACAAGCGATCGGATTCTTTCTCACCCGCCTCATTCAAATGAACGGTGTGGCTTGTCCGCTTGTCAACATTCACCCAGCGTACGGTGGTGCCAACAGGGACAGAAAGCTTTTCTGGGCAGAACCGATACTTGTACATCTTCACGATCGTAACGCCATCTGCCTCAGCTGCCGGATGTCCAAACATATCGACATAACGAGCTTCTGCTTTTGCGCAAAGTGCAGCAGCTTTGTCATCCGCCGCAACGGCAGGTGTCACCATCAAAAGACCCAGAAGAAGTGCGGAACAGTGAAGAAATCTTGAGTACATGAAGCGCCCCCTTGCAAATGCATATCCAAAAATCACGTACTATTATTGATAAGGATACGCTCGGAAAAACTTAGAGCAAGTTCTGCATATCTCTGAAAAGTGGAAACCGGTTTTCGGATAAAGATACGCAAAAGCAAAAGAATAAAGGAGGATCCAGCCTCCAGAAAAAAAGGTGGCCAATTGCTCGGCCACCCTTTGTGTTTTCTTAGCGTCCTACCACATTGATTTGGGCAGTTTCGTCATCCAGTGCCAGACTGGTGTTCAACGTCACGTGGTGGAAACGTGCAGCTGAGAAGTCATCATGGATAGCAAAGCCAACTGTGTAGGTCTTGCCAGCTTCAAGCGGCACATCACCTGGCTTGTCGCTTGCCAGCGGACGGGAGAACACCACAGTCCACATACCAGCAGAAAGCTTGGCAGAAGCAGTGATATCACCGTCGTTTTGGACGCGACGCTCAAGCAGGTAGCCATTGGTTGCGGAACCGTCAGCATAGACGCGCATCAGATCCATGAAGGTACCATCAGCCAGCAGCTGGTCGATCTCTTCAGCTGATTTCAGCTTGTTCCAACCACCCTGTGCTTTACCGCGGCGACCTTTGATCTCGACCTTTGTCCGGGTCTCACTCAGGTACTTCTGGATGGACTTCTTGGCTTGCAGCATCTCAGCAACATCACCGGAAGCAGCGATTGCTTCTGGACCCGGATCAAACGGCATGTAGGTGTTGTCTGCATGGCATGTTGCCCAGCAACCAACCTGTTCACCCATCTTGATACCGGTGCCGGTGATCATCATGGCAACCTTGATCTGGTTTTCAGGATCCATCTTTCCACCGTCAACAAATGGTGCAGGTGCATGAGGAGTATCTGGCCATTGCAGGCGGAAGTAGACATTCTCATCATCATGAGCAGCCTGCATCGTTGCGTTGATCACACCACGCTTCCCAGGAATTGGGGTCGGCTCGGTGTTGTCAGTGCCTTTGACGATCTTGTTGCCAATGTTGTTCAGCTCTTTCGCATGACAGGTTGTGCACTGGTCGCCACCCTTTGTCAGCGGACGAGCACCACCGTGCTGCTTGCCGTTCTGCACAAACTCGAAGGAAGCCTGACCAGGGTAGAACAGTGTCATGTCTACGCTGTCCACACCGCTCCAGTCGATGTTGGCACCAACAGTGTCGCCTGCATCAGCAGCAGGTGCTTCACCGGCAGCTTTTGCACGTTCTTCAGCAACGGCTGCGTCAACAGCAGCTGCAATCTGAGCCTGTGTAGCTTCCTGCTGTGCTTTCTTCGCAGTGCTTGCAGCCTCAGCTTCAGCAGCTTCTTTGGCTTCAATGCGAGCAAGGCTCTCCAGATACTCTTTCGGAATCTCGCGAACGTAATTCTGGTCAGGAGCTTCAATCATCTCCAGATATTCATCAGATGCGCGGTCACGAACGTTCTTATGCGCAATACCTTTATGGCAATCGATACAGGTCTGCCCTGTTTTCATTGCATTCAGGTGCTGCTGACGTGCGCGTGGCTTCTGGAACTCCGGCATCATGGATTCAAAATCATGACAGTTACGGCATTCACGAGAGTCAGAAGATTTCATCCGCGCCCATTCGTTTTTGGCGAGGTGCAGACGTTTCTTGTCAAATTTCTCTGGTGTGTTGATCGTGCCGACCAGCTTGCCCCAAACTTCTTTGGATGCCTTGATCTTACGGATGATCTTATGTGTCCAGTCTTTAGGAACGTGGCAGTCTGAGCAAACTGCACCAACGCCTGACCGGTTTACGTCGTGGATTGTACCCTGATATTCCTGATAGACAAAGTCATTCATCTCGTGGCACGAGACGCAGAATTCTTTTGTGTTTGTGGCTTCCATGACGGTGTTGAAACCGCCCCAGAAGATAATGCCGACGACAAAAGCCCCCAAGAGGCCAGCAACCGGCATTCCCCATAGGAAATACCGGCGCCAGATCGGCTTTTTCTTTTCCGTACCGTTGGACTGGGTCATTTCCAGGCTCCGTTTTGGATTTTCTGTCGACCCATCCTTGTCGGGTCGTGTGCGGTCGGCTTTCAAGATACGGGGAGCAAATCCGTCATCTCCGACTGGTGTCCAGCCGTTGCAGTCTCGATACCGCTGATAAAAAAGAAGGGCGGGCGTGGTGCCCGCCCCTCAAAAGGATCGTTAGATCACATTAGGTAACGTGGTTCGAACGGATGTGAACGTTGAACTTGCCGGTTGGAGCGTAAAGGCCCTTAATCCGGGTTTTCTCTTCAAGGGTTTCTGCGTCGTAAACAACGATTTCACCGTTTGGAGCAAGAGAGTCGCCCATGTTCCAGTTGGATACCCAAACTTCAGAACCATCTGCGTTGAACTCGAAGTGAACAGCGGCATTGCCCTCTGTTTCGGTGATGGTGATTGTTTTCACAATCTCACCGGTTTCTTTCGAGATCACCTGAACAGCCTGCTGAATTTCAGGATCTGGGTGTTTGGTCTGGTCAGCCCATACGTACTTGGAGTCTGGATGTGTACGGATGAACAGGCCTGGGCCGTCAGTTTCAACTTCGTAACACTTCTTCCAAGCTTCATCAGGACGTCCTGCTGGGTCGTTCGCCCAAACAGAAACAGTACCAACGCCGAGGTGGGTTGTACCCGCAACCGGACCACACTTAGGATCGTTCCAGTTAGCGCCTGGACCTGGGTGTGGAAGAGCAGCAACGTCGATCATAGCTTCGAGCTTGCGCTCTTTGGTGTCGACAACAACCATTTTGTTCGATGCGTTAGCAGCGATCTGGAAGTAACGGCCTGTTGGATCGAAGAAGCCGTCATGCAGGAACTTAGCGGAGTCGATTTTGTCGATACGAAGGTTGTCGATATCGGAGTAATCAACCTGCCACATCTGGCCAAGTTCTTTAACAGCAACCAGCCATGTAGGCTCATTTGGAGTTGTGTAGATAGCAGCAACACGGCTTTCTTCTACATAATCTCCGTCCACGTTCACGCCGCGGGTTGAAACAACCTTAAGCGGTTCCATGGTCACTGCGTCAGAAATCACGAAGTGTGGAGGCCAGTAAGCACCACCAATGATGTATTTACCATCGCCGGATACGGCAACGTCGCGTGCATCATAAGCAACGGTAACTTCAGAAACGAGCATCTTGTCTGGTGTCTGCCAGAGGTCGATTTTCGTCATCTTGCCGTCACGGCCCATGGTGTACCAGAAACGACCTGGATTCTCAGGCTCTGCCAGTTTGTGGTGCTCGGATGCTTTGATCACGTGCACTGCATAACCGGTAGGAATATGAACCAGAACTTCTTTGGTGTCGCCGTCGATGACTGCAACTTTACCTGCATCACGCTCGATAACAACGAAGAAGTTTTCCCAGTTGCGGCCATGCATAGGCTTGGTTGGGTAATCTTTTTCTTCGACGTAAACCTTGCGGGTTTCCTTCATCTGAGCAAGTGACATCTCAGGTGGCTTTGGCGGATCCAACATAATGTAGGTCGCCATGTCCTTGATTTCTTGCTCGCTCAGGATTTCCGAGAAGTTGTTCATGCCGCCTTCTGTGCCCCAGGCGATGATCTTCTCAAGGCGTTCCTGACCTAGCTGAAGGGTACCACCTTCAGTGACGGTGCCGTCTTTGCCTTTTTTCTTCCAATGCGGCTCAAGGTTTTTACCTGTCGCGCCCTTGCGCAAAACGCCGTGACAGCCTGCGCACTGCTCAAAATAAAGCTGCTTAGAACGTTCAAAGGCTTCTTCGCTCAGTGTTGGACCTTCAGCAAATGCAGGTGCAGCTGCACTACCTAGCAACATCGCGAAGCCGGCCGCTAAAGCGTACCCTGACCCACGTCTCTTATTTTGTAACATTCTCAATCTCCAATGCTGGTGAGACCAAGTCACAGTGAATTGAACGGCCGCTGTCCTCCTTGACTAATGTTAAGCAAGAAAACTTAGAACCCCGCCCTGAAACATCACGCCCCAAAAAACCGCCGAAAACTCCCCATTTAGGCAAACTTGCGACAGAACGTCTCAACCGGGCTTTTCATTCAGTGGACAATAATCATGCGATGAAGAGGCGTTGAGACAGCCTTGAGCTGGAAATCGGCATTAAAATAGATAACGTATTGAAGTAATTGACTTTAATTTCATGAGCAGCTGTCGTGTGTGGCAGTCAAGGAGAATGACGAACGATCGTTCAACTGATTCTTGCTTTTGAGACTCCAGTTTTGCGTACTTCCAAAAACAGCCCCACAGACTCGCACATAGTTTTCAACTTCGGTTAAATTAAACGTTTATATTTTGTAGTGCGCTCTGATATATCTCTGGCGTGGGTGATTCTTTGAGCGTCACTTTTTGAGAGATAGTCGTTGTATTGAGGCGTTTTGAATGTTGGAGTTGGGGACCTGTTATTATCCTGAGCAATGGCCAGAAGCTATTTGGGCTGATGATGCGTATCAGATGGTTGAGCTTGGGTTGAAATGGGTACGTATTGCTGAGTTTTCGTGGGCTTTGGTTGAACCGGAGGAGGGGAAGTTCGATTGGGCTTGGTTGGACAGAGCTGTCAACGTGCTCGGTCAAGCAGGGCTGGATGTTGTTATGTGTACACCAACCGCAGCGCCTCCCAAATGGCTCATCGATAAGCATCCAGAAATTCTTCCCGTCGATGAAAACGGAGTAACACGAAAATTTGGAGCGAGGCGCCACTACTGCTTTTCAAGCCCAATTTATCTTGAGTATGCGACAAAAATTGCGGAAGCATTTGCTCAAAGATATGGTCAGAATCCGTATGTCAAAGCCTGGCAGATTGACAACGAGTACGGGGATCACGACACGATTCATAGTTATTCGCCTGCAGCAAAGCGGGCCTTTGGCGAGTGGTTAGAACACCGTTATAGCTCAATCGAGCAGCTAAACGAGGCATGGGGAACATGCTTCTGGGGTATGAAATACTCCGCATTCTCTCAGATTGAGCTGCCGAACAATCTGGTAGAGGAGCCAAGCCCAACTCATTTGTTGGATTACTATCGCTTTTCCTCTGATCTGGTCGTTAAGTTCAATCGGGCTCAAGTAGATACCCTTCGAAAATTTGTTGGAAGCTCGCCAATCACGCATAATTTTATGGGCCACAATGCGGACTATGATCATTATGCCGTTGGTGCGGATGTCGACTTTGCCTCTTGGGACAGCTACCCCATGGGTGCACTTGTCTACTCGCCGAAGGAAGATGCTGAGAAAGCAAAGCTTCTGCGGGTTGGTTTGCCAGATCAACCTGCGTTTAATCATGATCTGTATCGCCATGTTGGCAAAGGTAAAGCCTGGGTGATGGAGCAGCAACCCGGACCTGTGAACTGGGCGAAGCATAACCAATCTCCTCAGGATGGCATGATCCGCCTTTGGACGTGGCTGGCTTATGCGCACGGCATTGATGTTGTCTGTTACTTTCGTTGGCGCCAATCAAAATTCGCGCAAGAGCAATTTCATACAGGTCTTCTCTTGCCGAACAATGAGCCCGATCAGGCTTTTAGTGAAGTGGCTCAAGTTGCGAACGAGTGCAAACTGCTGCCCGAAGCCGGTGAAAAGCCAAAAGCACAGGTTGCGCTTGTCCTTGATTATCCATCTCGATGGGCAGCTCGTACCTTGCCTCAGGGAGCTGATTACTCCAGCGCGAAAATTGCGATGGATTGGTACGCAACACTCTCCAGGATGGGCGCGGATGTCGATATCATTGGCCCGCACTCCGATCTCAGTGATTACAAGCTGATCATCCTCCCGGATATGATCATAGATAATCCGAAATTTACTTCGCGATTAAATGAGGCAGCCGCCAAGGTCTTTCTGGGGCCGCGCTCTGGCAGTAAAACTGAACACATGCATGTTTCGGAGCCTTTGCCACCAGGCAGCTTCAAAGAGCTCATCCACCTTGATGTTGTGCGGGTGGAGTCTTTGCCTCGTTACAATCAAGATCAGTTTGTTTTCGAGGGGGAGCATGGAAATGTCACCAACTGGCGGGAGAGCATTAAGGCCTCTGAGGAGGTCTTGGGGCACTTCAGCTCCGATTACCGCGATGGGTATCCGGCATTGGTTGGTAATCAGAAATGCATCTATGCAGCGGCACACGTTGACGATGCTTTACAGGAAAGAATAGCAGCTTATCTTGTGAAATGGGCGGACGTTGAGTTGCATGCAGGCCTACAAGAAGGTCTCCGTATTACGTGTCGCGGACAGCTTAAGTTTGCGTTCAACTTCACCAATGAAACCAAGTATCTGAATCTGCCGGAAGCGGCGGTGATCTATGTAGGGGCAGAGCACATATCGGCCTTTGGAGTTGTAATCTGGTCAGACAGTCCGATTGAGTGAGTAAGGTGATCAAAACATAAGTAGCTTTACATATAAAATTAAACGTTTATATTTTGAGTGGCCTTGATCAGCTTCGGGGGGAGATCCATGGCAGGCGTAGATATCAAGCAGCTTTACAAAAGCTTCGGCAAGACAGAAGTGCTCACCGGGATCGATCTGAGTATCCGGGATGGAGAGTTCGTCAGCTTCCTTGGTCCGTCTGGATGCGGAAAGACGACGCTCCTGCGTTCCATTGCAGGGCTTGAAGAGGTGTCTGGTGGCTCAGTCAGGTTGGGAGAGCGCAACATAACGCAGTTGCCACCCGCTAAACGCGATATTGCGATGGTGTTTCAGAACTACGCGCTCTATCCGCACATGAACGTCTACAAGAACCTGTCTTTCGGTCTTTCCTTAAATGGTGTCCCTAAAGTGGAGATTGAAGAACGAGTACAGACTGCCGCACGAATTCTGCAAATTTCCGACCTTTTGAAACGCCGCCCAAGACAGCTTTCGGGTGGTCAGCGTCAGCGCGTGGCTATCGGGCGTGCCATTGTCCGTGATCCTAAGTTATTCCTGTTGGATGAGCCTCTGTCTAATCTGGATGCAGGTCTTAGAGTGAGCATGCGGGTGGAACTGGCCAGTCTTCACCGCCGGTTGGGTGTGACCATGATTTATGTCACGCATGATCAGGTAGAAGCAATGACGCTTTCTAGTCGTGTCGTTGTCCTGAACAAAGGTGTGGTGGCACAGTTCGGTACACCGCTTGAGTTGTTTTATGCTCCGCAAAACCTGTTTGTTGCCGGTTTCATCGGTTCACCCAAGATGAACATGATGAAAGTAAATGCCAATGCTATCAATGAGATGAGTATCGCACTCACATCAGAAAGCATCTCTGGCTCTATTTCGTTTCAGTTAAGTGCTCCCGTGCAACAAGTCCCCGACCAGCCTCACACTTTTGGTATTCGTCCAGAAAATGTGGGGCTGGTTGAGGAAGCCGAGTCTCATATGAGCGGCAACGTGGAACTGGTCGAACGATTGGGAACAGAAAGCCAGGTTCATGTTCGTTTGGACTCTGGTCAGGGATTCACGGTCGTCACCAGAGGAACGCATCCGGTCAATATGGGCGACAGGGTCCATCTCAATTTTCCAGCAGAGCACTGCCATCTTTTTAGTCCTGAGGGGGAGGCCTATCCACGCAAGTTGGATGGGGAGACGCGTTCATTGATTGAACGTCAGGAGACTGCAGCACTTTGCATTGCATAGAAGGAGGAGAGGAATGAAAAAGCGTCTGAAACAATTAGCGATGGTGACAGCAGTTACCTCAATGGCTTTGGGAGGAGCCAGTGCTGCATTTGCAGAAGAGGTGCTCCGCTTTGCAACATGGAACAGCAGCGAGAACCTCGCTATTTTACAGGAAATCTCAAAGCGTTTTGAAGCCGCAAATCCCGGCGTAAAAGTGCAGGTAGAATCCTACGGTGATGGTTATGACAAGAAGCTCATTGCAGCATTCGGGGCCGGAAACCCACCTGATGTCATGTACATGTGGAACTACCCTAAGTACTACAAGTCTCTGATGCCTCTTGACGAGTTGATGGCGCGTGATGCTGAGAGCATGGATCTTGAGGATATTCCGGCGGGCCTAATCAACACCACGCGGATAGAAGGCAAGGCCTACGGCATTCCTGCGGGCTTCACCACTCATGTCGTCTTCTACAACAAAGATATGTTTGAAGCTGCTGGTGTTGCCGAGCCAAAAACAGGATGGACTTGGTCAGATCTGCGTGAAAAAGCCGCGCAATTCCGCGACAAGGGCAGTAAGACCTATGGTTTTGCTGTGGAAGCCAAGCCAGATCCATATGACTATGAGCAGTTCTTCTGGTCCAACGGTACGCGCTTTATTGCGGAAGATGGTAGTTCAGTTGATGGATACATGAACAGTCCGGAAGCTGTCGAAGTGCTGACCATGTTTGCTGAAATGGCGAAAAACGAAGAGGCAACGGTTCTCGGCATTGGTGATAGCACTTCTGGCTCTGCACTCTTTAAAGGTAGCAAACTAGCCATGTTCCAGAGTGCTATGTGGTCCAAGGGGGGCATTGACAAAGCAGGTATAAACTATGGCGTTGCCATGTTACCTGCGTTTGGTGACAAGCCTGTTCATTCATCAATCGGCGCCTCTGCTATGTCCGTCGCGAAGGCGACGAAAAATCCTGAGCTGGCTTGGGAATTTGTTAAATTCTACGCCTCCCCAGAGGCCGTCAAGTTGCGTGAAAACGACTTACCAATCCGCACAAGTGTCGCTGAAGAGATGAATCTTACAGCTGACCCGATCTACAAGCCATTTTTTGAAATGCTGGCCCTTTCTGATCGGGAATCCAACGCGTTTCTCAAGCACAAAAACTGGAGCAAGATCCAGACTAATCTTGAACGTGCGATTGAGGCGACCATGATCGAAAAAGGTAACGCTAAGAAACACTTGGACAGTGCTGTCGCGCGCTCTAAGCGTCACCTGAAATAAGAATTGTTGGGGGAGGGAGAGATGTCTACATTGGTCGTGCAGGATGAAGCATCTGAGGAGCGGCATCGCTTCATCGAAAAGCTAACACCATATCTATTCATCTCTCCCTGGATCTTGGGCTTCCTGTTCTTCACATTGGGGCCGCTCATCTTCTCGTTCATCATGAGCTTTTATGACTGGCCTGTGGTGGGAGAGCGTACATTTGTTGGGCTACAGAATTACGAGGTGATGCTGACAGAAGATCCGCTGTTCTGGGACAGTCTCTGGATTACCGTCAAGTTCGGTCTGTTCTTCGTGCCATTTAATGTGATCCTTGGATTATTGCTGGCTGTACTGCTCAATCAGAAAGTCTTTGGCACAGGCGTCTTTAGAACAATCTTTTATCTGCCCTCGGTAATCTCCGGCGTTGCACTGGTAACCATCTGGGCGTGGATCTACAGCCACGAATACGGCATCCTGAACTTTCTGCTTGGATTGGCAGGTATCGAAGGGCCGAATTGGTTGGGGGATCCAAACTGGTCGCTGCTGGCTATCGTGATTGCATCTCTTTGGGGCCTGGGCGGCACCATGCTCATATTACTGACTGGCCTGCAATCCATCCCGAAAGAACTTTACGAGGCGGCCAAAATGTCTGGTGTGCCAGCTTGGGCACGACTTATTTACATCACCATCCCAATGCTCTCACCCATGCTGCTCTTCACTGTGATCACGTCGATCATCTCAGCCTTTCAGCAACTCACAATCGCGCTGTTACTGACCGGTGGAGGACCACTGGAGAGCACCTATTTCTTCGCCATGTACATTTACGACAATGCTTTCAAGTATTTCGAGATGGGTTTTGCTGCTGCGAACTCATGGGTCATGTTCCTGATCATTCTCGTCCTGTCCATGTTGGTCCTGAAATCATCTTCCGCATGGGTTTACTACGAAGGGGAGATGAAGAACTCGGAGGCAGCTGATGACTAGAGCTCTCACATATGGCGCCCTGCTGTTTCTCTCAGCAATGTTCATCATACCGTTCTATTGGACATTCATCACGGCAGTAAAAAGCATTGGCGAGCTCTATCAGTTCCCGCCAGTCTTCTGGCCCGATGAGGTTATGTGGGATAATTTTGTCACCGCTTGGTTCAAGCAACCATTCGATGTCTATCTCAAAAATTCTGTGATTGTGGTGATCCTTTCCACCATCGGGCAATTGTTTTCCTGCTCTCTGGTAGCTTTCGGTTTTGCCCGCTTCAAGTTCAGAGGCCGTGACGCTATTTTCGTCCTGTTGCTCTCCACCATGATGATCCCGTGGGATGTGAAAATGATCCCGCTCTACATGGAGTTCAACATGCTCGGCTGGATCAACACGCTCAAACCACTGATCGTTCCGGCCTACTTCGCAGATGCGTTCTTCGTGTTCCTGCTGCGCCAGTACATCATGACTGTACCCATCGAGATTGACGAAGCCGCCCGCATGGATGGTGCCAACTCCTGGCAAATCTACTGGCGTATTCATCTGCCGTTGATGATGCCCGCTCTGGTGCTGGTTGGCACGTTCCACTTCATGAACGCGTGGAACGACTATCTCGGTCCGCTGATTTATCTGAACGACCAATCCAAATATACACTCACGCTGGGCCTTTCCATGTTCAAAGGTCTGCATGAAACGGACATCACGTCCATCGCGGCCATTACTGTGGTTCTTTGCATCCCGCCGCTGATCCTGTTCTTTTTTGCGCAGCGCTACATCATGGACGGCTCAATCGGCTCCTCGGTGAAAGGATAAGGCATGACGCTATTTGACTTCGACCAGGTGCCATTCTCCCGCCACCAGCGTTTTACAACGCTCTCCATGATGCGCGGCCGGGATGATGAACAGCACTGCTATCTACGCTATATTGCTGGTGGAGATGAACGACCAAGCCTGGGCCGCTTGTGCAAGCTGGAGTTTCTGAGCAAGGATGGCACAGTACTCACCCCTCAGTTCACGCTGTCTCCACATCGTCTGGATGTTGATCTGTTCTCAAATGAGAGAAAGCAGGGATATGTCAGCTTCTGCATTGGTGAGGGAGAACTGCTACATATCAAAGGGCAGGGCGTCTTACTGAAGTTCGCCTTGGAAGGCTCCCGTTATGATTACGCTTTCCAACACCCCAACGGAGACCAATGCATCGTTGCAGCAGGTGAAAACCTGCGCCTGACACCGTTCACAACAGTTGGCAATGCTGTTGTTGAAGGCAACTGGCGCCGCGATCATGCAGACAACGTTTCCCTGATCTTTTCTGGAGAGCAGTTTGAAGGTGGTATAATCCTTCACCGCCGCCTCTGTCCTGAAGTCGAGAAACAGTCCTTCGAAGAAGCTCAGGCAATATCTCGGCAAGCCTTTTTCAACTGGCATGGCAAGCAAGACCAAAGTGAAGCGGAGCAACTCGCCACCTACCTCCTTTGGGCAAATACTGTTCCTGCAGAAGGAGTGCTAACGCATCCGTCTACCTACATGTCCAAGAACCACATGATCAATATCTGGAGCTGGGACAACGCCTTTTCTGCAATCGGGCTTGCTGGTATCGATCCTGATCTGGCATTTAGTCAGTTCGCTGCAATTTTTGACTGGCAAGATGACAGCGGACTGCTGCCAGATTTTGTGCACGATGCTGGCACTTCCTTTGCATTCACAAAACCACCCGTCCACGGTTGGGCACTCCTGCACATCTTTGAAGCCTATCGTGATTGCTTTAACTCAGAGCAGCTCGTGTATCTCAGAGACAAGATGGAACGCCAGCTCAGCTATTGGCTCACGCATACACGCGCAAATGAACAGGAGCTTCCCAGCTACTTTCACGGCAACGACAGTGGCTGGGACAACGCCAGTTTCTTCGATCACGGCGGTCCGGTCGTTGGACCAGACCTGCCAACATTCCTATGCCTGACAGCCACCTGCATTGCGCGGCTCTACCGCACATCTGAAGACCCGAATACCGCGAGTAAGTATGATCATGTCAGTAAGCAACTGAAAGACCTGATGATAAACCAGTTATGGAACGGCAAGACCTTTGAGTTCCGCAAACCTGCTCAGCCAGACTTGGTCTTGCCAGACACTAGCCTGGCGCAGTTTATGCCTCTTCTGCTTGGCAGTGACCTGCCAAGAGAGATTGCAGGCAAACTCATAGAAAGGTTCAATACTCAGGGCTTTCTCACAGAATGGGGACCTGCTACTGAAAACCCGCAAAGCACGTATTATGAAGCCGATGGGTATTGGCGTGGGCCAATATGGGCTCCAACGACACTACTGATCTTTGACGGTTTATGTCGGCAAGGCGAAATCCGGCTGGCTCACGAGTTGGCAAAGCGGTTCATGAAAACCTGCGAGGCCTCAGGAATGGCGGAAAACTTTGATGCCTTGACTGGAACCGGTCTTCGCGACAAAGCTTTCGCTTGGACATCTGCCGTTTATCTTCGTTTTCAGAATGTGCTTTCCAAAGCGCAACTGACCCCAGCTTGAGTACCCCATGGCACAAAGACCGACGATCAAAACAATTGCTAAGGAAACCGGGCTTTCCACGGCAACAGTATCGAAAGCACTAAATGCCTCGCCGCAGGTACGCCCACGCACACGTGACAAAGTACTGCAAGCGGCTAAAGAGCTGGGATACGAACTTAACATCAGTGGAGTTCAACTCCGGACTGGCAAGACCTATCAGTTAGCCATGATCACAGTCATTGCATCACCTGATGATGACGAATGGGCAGGCGTTGGTTACACGCAGCTGATCAGCGGAATATCCCGCGCAATTGAGCATACGCCTTACAGAGTTGTGCAGCATCAGGTTGCCAGTTTTGATGATAGCTTTGAGGTTATAAAACGCATCGTTCAAAACAAAAAAGCCGATGGAATCATCATCTCCGGGACGAGAGCAAATGATCCGCGCATCAGCTTCATGCAGGAGCAGGACTTTCCGTTTGTTACCTACGGAACCAGTGACGCCAGCGCACCCCATGCGTTTGTTGATACCGATAACCGCCGTATTGTGACGATCTGTGTTGAGCGTCTGCTCTCCAAAGGTCATCGCCGCATCGCGATGATCAATGCCAGAGAAGAGTTGAACTATACTCAAAACCGTATTGAGGCTTACAAAGCCGCACTGTCAAAGGCGGGCCAGACATTCGACCCTTCACTGCTTGCTTACGGGCGCCTGACACCGGCCTTCGGGCGAGAACAGCTTTTTGAAATGTCCATGTTTGATGAGCCGCCGACTGCCTACATCTGTGCCAATGAAGCAACCGCAATGGGGGTTCTGTCAGGCTTTCAGGTGCGTGGTATGGAACATGGCCGGGATGCTGTCGTTATTGCGACAGATGACCTGAACGTGTCGCAGTATTTCTCACCGCCAATTACAACATGTTATCTCCCGATATCAAAGCCGAGCGAAACGCTGGGCAAGTTCATGCTGGACTTAATTGGCGGTGAGGATCCTATCAATCTCCAAAAGCTGTTCGTACCAGACCTCATCGAGCGCGGCGCAGATACCTGTAACTTGGAGAGACAGTAAGGGCTCTTCAGCCGCTCCCATCTGCAATCAGAGCAACATCCTTATACCCTTGCTTTGCAAGCGCCTCTGCTCCGCGCCACGCGCGCAGGCCTGTGCGGCAGCAAAGGGTGATGCGGTGTGCAGGGTTAAAGTTGTGCTGGTCGAGTTCATCGGGGGCAAGACGCAGTGCGGTATTGCAGACAGGTTGGGGTGCTTCCAATGCATCTCGAAGCTCAACCACAACGTCGTCCTGCCTCAGTTCACTAACTGAGATAAAGGGTGCATGCCATTCCGGTTCTTTGGCGTTGAGAAACGAAAAGCCACCGAACTCAAATCCCTTTAAATCCACTGTGGTGAGACGACCCAATGGGCTGGGCGAAAAGCCCAACAGTACCGCTAAAGTCATTTGTGCCTGCATTGCTCCGATGCTTCCGACCGAAGGGCCGAGGACACCCGCACTGGCGCAATTGGCAGAGTTGGTTGATGGGGTGGGAAACACTGCTCGCAATGATGGCGCACCACCACAAAAACCTCCGAGATAACCGGAGGTTCCAAGCGCCGAGGCTGAGATAAGCGGTTTGCTTTGTTGGTAGCACTCATCTGAGAGCGTGTAAGAGGCAGCAAACGTATCTGCAGCATCCACGATGATATCTGCCTGGGCAATCAGTCCGCCCGCATTTGCAGGATCCAGAGCAATGTTGAGGGCGCGTAGCTCCACCTCTGGATTGTAGCCATGTAACCGAGCTGCTGCGGCATAGGCCTTGCTCTCCCCTACATTTGCCGGTGAGTACAAAGGCTGTCGATGCAGATTACTCTCTTCAATCACATCGGGATCAACAATCGTGATAACGCCCACCCCGGCCCCGGCAAGATATTGCAGGACTGGACAGCCTAAACCGCCAGCACCAACAACGAGGACATGAGCGGATAGCAACCGCTTTTGCCCTGCGGTTCCAACTTCTGGCAAGAGCATCTGGCGGTCATAACGCGTCATTGCTTACAAGCCTCTACCCATTCCTGAGTTCGGGCAATCGGATCGTGTGCCTGTAAAATGTCTGTCACCACCGCAGCGCTATCAGCACCAGCTTCAAACACACCGGCAAGTCGCTCCGGCGTTAACCCACCTATGGCAACAAGAGGCGTCTCGCCCACCATCTGTTTCCAGCGGCTGACACGCTCCAAACCTTGCGGTTCCCACTTCATTTTCTTCAGCTTGGTTGGATAGACCGGGCCCAGAGCGACATACTCGGGCTTGAAGGAGAGGGCGTGATCCAATTCGGCCTCATCATGGGTGGAAAGACCAAAGCGAACACCAGCCTTCTGGAGTGCTGCAAAGTCAGCACTGTCCATGTCTTCCTGTCCAAGATGAACGAAATCACAGCCAAGCTCTAACGCCAGCTCCCAATAGTCATTGATGATCAGTTGAACGCCATGTTGACGGCAATAGTCACGAGCCTGTGCAATTTGCAGACGAACAACTTGTTCAGGTTGGTCTTTGATCCTCAGTTGAACAAGCTTCACGCCGTGAGGGACAAGCTTTTCAATCCAGTCCGCGTCTCCGGCAATCAGATAAAACCGTTCCATCAGATCAACTCCGCCATGCCAAGGATTGGGGTAGAGGGAACCGCCATGTCGCGCGGGTCCATTGGGTCTGCTATGTATCCATTGCGCCCTGCTTCAATTGCCTGCGCCATTGCCTGCGCCATCAAAACCGGGTCACCCGCTTTGGCAACTGCGGTATTGAGCAGAACAGCATCCATGCCAAGCTCCATTGCACGCGTGGCGTCAGAGGGACGCCCAATACCAGCATCCACGATCAAGGGTACATCCGGAAAATGCGCTCGCATGGCCCGCAAGGCCTCGGGATTTCGCAGGCCCTGACCAGACCCGATGGGAGCCCCCCACGGCATCAGCAGTTCGCATCCGGCTTCCAACAGCTTTTCGCCAACCACAAGATCATCAGTCGTGTATGGAAACACCTTGAAACCATCTGCACAGAGAAGCCTCGCAGCTTCGACCAACCCAAACACATCGGGCTGTAAGGTGTCTGAGTTGCCGATAACCTCTAGCTTGATCCAGTCAGTTCCAAACAACTCGCGAGCCATCTGTGCAGTAACAACGGCTTCTTGCACGCTATGGCACCCAGCGGTGTTGGGCAGAATTCTGCAGCCACTATCTTTCAATAGCCCCCAGAAACCAGCCCCAGAACCGTCAGCGGTTTCGCGTCGCAAAGAGACTGTGATGATCTCTGCCCTGCTGGTCTCAATTGCTTTTTGTAGCACAGCAGGAGAAGGGTATTGCGCTGTCCCGAGCAACAGCCGGGAACTGATGTCTGTACCATAAAGCTGCATGTTACCCTCCCTGCATAGGCGCAAGAACTTCCAGTCGATCGCCTTCTGAAAGGGATGTCTCAGAGTAGTCCTCACGAGGGACAAAACGGCCGTTCAAAGCCGTCGCAACAGCGGGGCTGATGAACTCCAGCTCCGTAAGAGCATCCTCCAACGTTTCGTTGGTGACGTCGCGTGGTTCTGCATTCACGATGATCTTCATGCGCAAGCCTCCTTCAAAAGATGTTGTGCTGCTTGCTGTGCCAGTGCTGGTGCAAGCAAAAAGCCGTGGCGGTAAAGCCCGTTGAGGTGGAGAGACCCGTCATGCTCGACCAGTCGAGGCAAGTTGTCTGGAAACGCTGGACGCAATCCCGCTCCAATTTCAACCACACTGGCCTCGGCAAAGGCAGGGTGAATGGCAAAGGCTGCGCTCAGCATTTCTGTAAGGGATCGTAGGGTAGGAGGACGGTCAGAGTTACTCTCCACCATCGTTCCGCCAATCATGAACAACCCATCAGCCCGCGGCACCAGATAAAGCGGCATACGTGGGTGTAAGAGCCGGATGACACGGGAAAGCTGAACCTCAGGACAATGCAAAATCGCCATCTCACCGCGCACAGCCCGCAAGTCAGGAAGGCTGGATGCGGTTGCTGTGCAATTGAGATTGACCCGCGCAGGTGCAGTCCTTCCATATTGGATCTCTACCCCAAGCTCCTGAACAACGCCTGTCAGGTCAGCCAGTGCCTGCCGTGGATCCAGATGCGCCTCCTCTTTGAAAAACAGCCCGCGCTCAAAGCGTCCAGCCAATGCTGGCTCCAGCTCTGAGATCGCTTGACCGTTCACCTCGGTAAAGTGTGAGGTCCGCCGTGCAAAACGGGTCAGCTCGGCCTGATCGCGCGGCGGAGTAACCACCAGCGTTCCGTGCCGGGTAACAAGCGTTACCTGAGACCACCAATCAGCGGCCTGCACCCCAAGTGTAACAACGTCTTCTTCTGCACTTTCCCGTTCGCAAAACGGAGCAAGCATGCCGCCGGCAAACCGTGCGACACTGCTTTCGCCCGGTTTAGCGGATTTTTCAAAGATAGTGACGGATGCACCGCTCTTTGCCAGCTCATAGGCGGAAGCCAGCCCCGCAAGGCCAGCTCCTGCAATCGTAATCACTGCTCTGTTCCTTCAAGTGGCAGATACAGTTTACCGCCTTCCCGGAACTTGGCCGCCATAGCCTCCATGCCTTCCTTCTGCGCTTCCGCGCGGATGTCATGGGAGATCCGCATAGAGCAGAACTTCGGTCCGCACATAGAACAGAAATGAGCCACTTTATGCGCATCTTTCGGCAACGTTTCATCGTGGAACTCTCGCGCAGTATCCGGATCGAGAGAAAGGTTGAACTGATCCTCCCAACGGAATTCAAAGCGTGCACGGGACAAGGCATCATCCCGGCGCTGGGCACCCGGCAATCCTTTCGCAAGATCAGCGGCGTGAGCTGCAATCTTATAGGTAATCACACCGGTTTTCACATCATCCCGGTCCGGCAACCCTAAATGCTCTTTCGGTGTCACATAGCAAAGCATGGCGCAGCCAAACCACCCGATCATCGCAGCACCGATGCCGGAGGTGATGTGATCATATCCGGGCGCGATATCCGTGGTGAGAGGGCCAAGCGTGTAAAACGGTGCTTCATGGCAGCATTCCAGCTGCTTATCCATGTTCTCTTTGATCTTGTGCATGGCCACATGACCCGGGCCTTCAATCATCACCTGACAATCCTTGGCCCATGCAATCTTGGTCAGCTCCCCAAGCGTCTCCAACTCGGCAAACTGGGCTTCATCATTTGCATCTGCAATGGAACCCGGACGCAATCCATCACCAAGAGAAAACGCCACATCGTACTGGCGGCAAATATCGCAGATCTCGTCAAAGTGCTCATAGAGGAAGCTGTCTTTGTGATGATGTAGACACCACTTCGCCATGATGGAACCGCCACGGGAGACAATCCCCGTCACGCGATTAACGGTCATCGGCACCATGTGAAGGCGCACGCCAGCATGGATGGTGAAGTAATCAACCCCTTGCTCTGCCTGCTCAATCAACGTGTCGCGGAAGATTTCCCAAGTCAGATCTTCCGCAACTCCATTCACCTTCTCAAGTGCCTGATAAAGCGGGACGGTCCCAATCGGTACAGGACTGTTGCGGATGATCCATTCACGGGTGTTGTGAATGTTACGACCGGTAGACAGATCCATCACCGTGTCAGCGCCCCAGCGGATCGACCACACCATCTTGTCGACTTCCTCTTCCATGGAGGAGGTAACAGCAGATGTACCCATATTGGCGTTGATCTTGACCAGAAAGTTCCGCCCGATGATCATCGGCTCACTCTCAGGGTGGTTGATGTTCGACGGAATGATCGCGCGGCCAGCTGCCACTTCATCACGTACAAACTCTGGTGTTACATAATCTGGAATGCTCGCACCCCAGTCATTGCCACACCGCTCTTCTGCAACCGCTTCCCGCAACTGGTTTTCGCGGATGGCGATAAACTCCATCTCCGGTGTGATAATGCCAGCGCGGGCATAAGCCAGCTGGGTGACGGCTTTACCGTCCTTTCCGCGCAAGGGGCGAGGCTTCACCGGAAACTCAGGAACAAGCCGGTCGCCTTTCACAAAACCATTGTCTTCAGGTTTAATCTCGCGGCCATCATACTCCTCAGTGTCACCGCGCACCTCAATCCACTTGCGCCGTAGAGCAGGCAAACCTTCAGAAATATTCGTTGTTGCCGTTGGGTCTGTGTATGGGCCGGAACTATCATAGACTGGCAGCGGTGGTTCACCTGCTGTCGGGTGAACGCTGATTTCGCGCATGGGCACAAGCACGTCTTCGTGCAAGCTGCCACGAACATAGATTTTGCGCGCTGCTGGCAAAGCGCCTGTGGTGATGGATGGGTTCGGCGTCGTCATAATGGTGCTCCTCAAGTTCATAACTCGAAAAAGACACCAGATGAGTTTTGGCTGGGAAACGGCAGAAAGAACTTCTGCTGCTAAGATCGCGGTTGTTACACTGGCCCTTCAAACAGGCCCCGCGACCCGTGCTTCCTACGCCAGTATCAACTGGGTCAGGTTCTAAGGGTCGCGTCGCCGAGCTTGCGCTCTGTCAGCCTCTCAGTCTCCTTGGTGAGACTCCCCTGCAGACATGATTTTGCTAGAACGATTATGAACTAGTGTCAAGGCAGGTTCGGTTCAGGCGAGGTTCAGAAATCTTTTGTAAGTTGGATTTTATGAGAGGGGAGTCGCTGACACTTATTGGATTTTGCGGTTTGCGTTCCTATCTCTCATCTAAGAATTTCACATCTGGATATCGCGAAAAATAATATCAACGAATGCTTGAAAACTATTCTCTCCCATCCGTTTTAGCTGGCCCGATCTTGCGTCGACTGGAAACCTCACGTTTAACATTCTGGCTCGCAGTGCGCGCTCCGGCAGATGTGAAACTGGATTTGCTCCCACAAGGCCGTGAGCCGCAAACCTACGAGCTGACGAAAGCGCAAACTGAGGTAAACCTGATCTCAGCAGGGGTACATCTCCATTACCTCCTGATCGATCTACCTCTCCAAAGCCCTCTACCGCATGACACTTGGATCAGTTACCGCCTTGCTCTGCGTATGGAGGATGATGAGGAGGCTGGGTGGCAGGATCATTCCGTATGGGCTCCTGATCTCTGCTATGAAAATCAGGAACTCCCAGGCTTTCTGCTAAGCTCAAAAGTTTCCTCACTCCTGCACGGGTCTTGCCGCAAACCACATCACGAATCCGGCGATGGTCTGGTCGCAGCTGATCTGTTTCTGGCAAAGCACATCAGAGCTGAGAAGGGCACCAAAGTTGATAAGGAAAAATGGCCAGCTGCCCTCGTGATGAGTGGCGATCAGATTTACTCAGATGATGTTGCTGGCCCCATGCTGCGAGCTATCCATGTGCTTATCGAAAAACTCGGTATCACTGAGGAACAGCTGGCGGGCTTGGAAAGCAAAGTGCCTGATAAGGCATCAGATTTCTACCAGCACGGCGACACCTACTACCGCCGCGAAAAATTTCTCCCAAGTCTGGAGAAAAACCGAAAGCTCTGGCTTGTCTTGTTCGGTGGCGTAGAAAAACCGATCTTCACTGCTGATCACGCCCATAACCATCTGATCACACTTGCTGAATTCTTGGCAATGTACCTCCTCGTCTGGTCTCCGGCGCTATGGGGACTGGTTGAGACAGATGCCCCCGAAGGACTGACACCAGAAGAAGCAGAGCTCTATGAGAGCGAACAGAAAATCCTGAAGGAGTTTGTTGTTGGCCTCAGTCAGGTGCGCCGCCTGTTTGCCCATCTTCCGGTCGCGATGATCTTTGATGACCATGATGTCACTGATGATTGGAACCTCAACCGTGACTGGGAAGAGACCGCCTACGGCCATCCGTTCTCCCGACGGATCATTGGCAATGCCTTGTGCGCCTATATGCTCAATCAGGGGTGGGGCAACCGACCTGAAGCGTTCTCAGGTGGAACACTTGAAGCGATGACGCAAGCTGTCACAGTGCCAGGCACAAACAGCTACGATGAGTTTCTGGATCACCTCTTCGCCTTTGAAAACTGGGACTATCACTGGGAACTAGACCCACCACTGCTGGTGCTGGATACGCGCACACGTCGATGGAGATCAGAGCGGGCAGGATATCTACCCTCGGGTCTTCTGGACTGGGAAGCGGTCACAGATTTACAACGATCTCTGCGCGGAAAAGACGCCGTGCTACTCGTCTCCGCAGCTCCGATCTTCGGCGTAAAGCTGATCGAAACGCTGCAGAAGCTGCTCACGTTCATGGGCAAGCCGCTCATGGTGGATGCGGAATACTGGATGGCACATCCGGGAACGGCAGATGGCATTTTGAACGTGTTCCGCCACCGCAAAACGCCAGATCGCTTTACGATCCTTTCCGGTGATGTGCACTACTCCTTTGTTTACGATGTCGAGTTGCGCGGACACTCTCGTGGGCCTGACATCTGGCAAATCTGCAGCAGTGGCATCAAAAACGAGTTCCCGGCCAAACTGCTTGATAAACTCGACCATCTGAACCGCTGGCTCTATGCGCCTCGCTCTCCCTTGAACTGGCTCACCAGACGACGTGGCATGAAGGTTATTCCGCGCAAACCTGTGGGCACGCATCATGGCCGACGCTTGCTGAATGCAAGTGGCATTGGATTAGTTGAGTTTGATGAACACGGCGGCCCAGATCAAATCAGCCAGTTGCTGCCTGATGGACGTCAGGTCGTCTTTGTACGCCGCGAAGAAGAAGCACGCTGGGATTGACCAAGAAAAAACTAGGTCCAAAACAATACCTGTGGCCTGCAATTGTCACAGGTAACTGCTAGAAATCTATTGTAATTACGCAAATTGCGGGGCTTCTCTAATATATCATTGCCATATCGTGAGTTGTTGGTATGCTATTGGTATCAGGGAGAGTCTCGTGTCCAGCATGTCCAAAAAAGTGGGGTTTCCAGAACATTCCAATCCGCAGGAGTGGCGTGAAACCGAGCAAAGATCTTCACGTTATGCAGGCTTGGAAACATGGGGGACTGACGAAGTCCTCAAAGCCTTGCTGGGTGGTCAAATGCAAGCCCTCAACGCTGTCTGGTCTGCGTTGGGAGAGCTGGAAGCCGCAGTTGATGCAGCTGCCCAAAGACTGCAGGGAACCGAAGGTAGACTTGTCTACGTCGGCGCAGGGACCTCAGGTAGACTGGGCGTTCTGGATGGCATTGAACTCATCCCTACATTTGGCTGGCCAGAGCATCGCCTGATCTATGGTCTGGCAGGCGGTGAAGCTGGATTGTTACGCCCGCAGGAAGGCGCTGAGGACAGCGAAGAAGCAGGCCGTGCTTTTATTTTGGAGAATAATGTCGGCGCTTCTGATGTCGTTTTAGGTGTTGCAGCAAGCGGCACCACACCTTTTACCCGCTCTGCCATTCAAACCGCCAGAGGCGCGGGGGCTCTGACCATATCACTGGCGAACAATCCGCAAAGCCCGTTACTGGCCGATGCCGAGCATGAAATCCTGTTAAGGACGGGTCCTGAAGTATTGGCAGGATCAACCAGACTATCCGCAGGTACCAGCCAAAAAGCGGCGCTCAACCTGTTCTCTACGGCGCTTATGGTGCGGTTGAAGAAGGTATATCGTGGCTACATGGTGGATATGCAGCTGACCAACATCAAGCTTGATCAGCGCGCCAAAGACATGGTGGTCTCACTCACCGCTTGCTCTCAGGAAAAAGCCGCTGCGGCCCTGCATGAAAGCGGAAGCCAGATTAAACTGGCTGTCTTGCTGGTGCTGGGAGCAACAAAGCAACAGGCCATCAACGTATTGAATGAAACTCAGGGAGATTTGGGAGAATCTCTTCGGGTGCTTGGGTTACATCAACCTGATTGATTTATGCGCGCATTGCGATCCGTTTAGATCGTAATGTGCCAACAGGAATATTCGCCCGCTGGGGGGCAGGCGAGTTGCGATACCGACGGTTTTTCAAGGCGGTATTCGATTATTTGTTATGGGAGGAAATAATGAAACACTATTTGTCATCAGGCATTGCTGCATCCCTGCTTCTGGGCTCCGCATCCTTTGCTTTTGCTGCTTCAGAACTGACAATTGAGAGCTGGCGTAACGACGACTTGAGCATCTGGCAGGAAACCATTTTGCCAGCGTTTATGAAGGCGCATCCAGAGGTCAAAATCAGATTCTCGCCAACAGCTCCAACGCAATACAACGCTGCACTGAATGCAAAGCTGGAAGGTGGAACCGCTGGTGATCTGATCACATGCCGTCCGTTTGATGGGTCGCTGGATCTTTACAGCAAAGGTTACCTGAAGAACCTGCAGGGCATGGCAACCCTCGACAACTTCCCGGATTCAGCAAAAGGGGCGTGGAGCACAGATGATGGCAGCGCAACCTTCTGTGTGCCAATGGCCGCTGTGATCCACGGCTTCATCTACAACAAGGATGCTTTTGCTGAAGTCGGTGTTGAACCACCGAAAACTCAAGCAGAGTTCATTGCTGTTCTCGACAAGTTCAAGGAAGACGGCAATTACATCCCAATGGCGATGGGCACGTTGGATCAGTGGGAATCCGCTGCAATGGGCTATCAGAATATTGGGCCAATGTACTGGAAAGGTGAGGAAGGTCGTAAGGCAGTCGTTGCTGGCACCGGCAAGTTGACGGATGATGGCTGGGTAAAGCCGTTTGAAGTGCTGGCAAGCTGGGGGCCGTACCTTGGGGATGGCTATGAAGCTCAATCCTATCCGGATAGCCAAACCCTGTTCACACTGGGCCGCGCTGCAATCTATCCATCAGGCTCTTGGGAAATTGCAGGTTTCAACCGCGATTCAGACTTCGAGCTTGGCGCCTTCCGGCCACCTCTGCCAGCAGAGGGTGACAGCTGCTACATCTCAGACCACACTGACATCGGCATTGGCCTGAATGCAGCCTCGCCAAATTCTGAAGCTGCCATGAAGTTCCTTGAGTGGATGGGCACCAAAGAGTTCGCAGAACTCTATTCCAACGCTGTGCCGGGCTTCTTTTCTTTGTCCAAGCATGAGATTTCGCTCACTGATCCATTGGCAGACGAGTTCATCTCCTGGCGTAAAGACTGTCAGTCCACCAACCGCTCTGCGGCACAGATCGTTTCTCGCGGTACTCCAAACCTCTGGAACGAAATGTGGGTCGTGTC
The DNA here is from genome assembly GCF_001623065.1 of Pseudovibrio sp. Ad46. Classification (NCBI taxonomy): domain Bacteria; kingdom Pseudomonadati; phylum Pseudomonadota; class Alphaproteobacteria; order Hyphomicrobiales; family Stappiaceae; genus Pseudovibrio; species Pseudovibrio sp. Ad46. The sequence continues at coordinate 37,725 of NZ_LMCG01000019.1, forward strand.
TGCAAACGTCATCAATGGCAAGCAGACGCCTGCGGATGCAGCGAACCAGCTTCAGAAGGGGCTGAGCGCCTGGTACGAACCTCAGATGGATTAAGCCATCTCTCTGACTGAATACAAAACAGCAGATGTGCGGACTGACCCGTGCATCTGCATTGCAATGAGAGATGATGGAATTGGAACAGGACCTTATGGTCAGTGAGCGGAAGAAGAAGCCGTTCCGCTGGCATGTACTTGTCTTTTTGGCACCGGCAGTCATCGTTTACACGATGATCATGATCCTGCCGCTGGCCGAAACCCTGCGCTTTTCGTTCTTCCAAAGAGATACGACCACGCAAGTGATCTCGTTTGTCGGCTTGGAAAACTACATCAAGCTGTTCTTCGATCCGTACTGGGTCAAGCCGTTCCTCAATTCGCTTTGGAACAACTGCTATTTCTTCCTGATCCATATGCTGGTGCAAAATCCGATCGGTGTCTTGATTGCGGCTTTGCTCTCCATGGCGCATCTGCCGGGCAAGAAGTTTTATCGCACAGCCATATTCATGCCGACCCTTCTGTCCTTCGTTGTCGTCGGGTTCGTCTGGAAGCTTATGCTCTCCCCGCTATGGGGCGTTTCCAAAGGTCTGATGAAGTCTGTCGGGGTTGGCAGTTGGTATCTACCGTTCCTTGGTAAAGAGGAAACAGCGCTGACTACACTTTCTCTCATCTCTGTCTGGCAGTTCATCGGCATTCCAATGATGCTGATTTATGCTGCGCTTCTCTCCATTCCTGATGAGGTGATTGAAGCCGCAGAATGTGATGGTGTGACCGGCATTTCCCAGTTCTTCAAGATCAAGCTGGTCCTGATCCTGCCAACCATCGGCATCATCTCTATCCTAACCTTCGTAGGCAACTTCAACGCATTTGATTTGATCTACACCACGCAGGGGCCGCTTGCGGGGCCAAACTTCTCGACAGACCTGCTGGGCACGATCTTGTATCGAACGTTCTACGGGCAACAGTTGCAACCCGGTGACCCCAACATGGGCGCTGCCATTGCAACGGTGATGTTCTTTATCATCCTGATGGGTGTTGCTGTCTATCTCTTCTTTATTCAGCGCAAGCTGACCCGCTACGAGATGTGAGGCGCAAATGGCTATTTCTCGTGCAAGACGAAACCGAATGGCAGAACTGGGAGCGCATGTAATCCTGCTCACGTTTGCAGTGATCGCGCTTTTCCCTGTTCTCCTCATTCTCATCAACTCGATCAAAACCAAAAAAGCGATCTTCCGCAAGCCTTTGGAACTCCCAACCTCCGAAACTCTGGATCTGGTCGGGTATTCAACAGTGCTGCAGCAAGGCAACTTCCCGCTATATTTCTGGAACTCGCTGTTCGTGACTGGTGTGAGCCTGTGTCTCATTCTCCTGTTTGGAGCAATGGCAGCTTTTGCGCTCAGTGAATACAAGTTCCGCGGTAATCGCCTCATGGGTCTTTATATGGCGCTGGGCATTATGATCCCAATCCGTTTGGGAACTGTCGGAATTCTCCGCCTGATGGTCGCAACAGATCTCGTGAACACGCATTGGGCACTCATACTGGTCTACACAGCGCAAGGCCTGCCACTGGCGATCTTCATTCTCTCCGAGTTCATGTCGACAGTGTCATCAGACCTCAAATCTGCTGGCCGTATCGATGGCCTTTCGGAATACTCAATCTTCTTACGCCTCGTACTGCCTCTCATCAGACCCGCAATGGCAACAGTGGCTGTTTTCTCTATGATCCCGATTTGGAATGATCTCTGGTTCCCACTCGTTCTGGCCCCCGCAGAGCATACCAAAACACTCACACTGGGCGCTCAGGTGTTTGTTGGGCAATATTCCAACAACTGGAACGCAATTCTCGCGGCTATGGCGCTGGCAGTCATTCCGGTCCTCATTCTCTACACGCTCTTCTCGCGCCAACTCATTCGGGGCCTAACATCTGGAGCAGTCAAATGAGTAAAAAACCTATCCGCGTGCTCGTGGCTGGCCTAGGAAACATGGGAAAATCCCACGCTCTGGCGTATGAGACCAATTCGGGATTTGAGATCGTCGGACTGGTCAATCGATCACCGGTGGAATTGCCTGAAGAGTTGAGTGGCTACACCATGCAATCTGATTTTGCGCAGGCTCTGGTCGAAACCAAACCCGATCTTGTGTCCATCTGCACTTACTCAGACAGCCATGCAGAATATGCAGTCATGGCGATGGAAGCAGGGGCAGATGTGTTTGTAGAAAAACCACTGGCAACCACTCTGGAAGATGCTCAAAGTGTCGTGGAAACTGCTCGCAAGCTGGGACGTAAACTGGTGGTTGGTTATATCCTGCGCCATCACCCATCATGGACAACCCTCATAGAGCAATCGCGCAAACTGGGCGGCCCTTACGTCTTCCGCATGAACCTCAATCAGCAATCCAGCGGCGCAACATGGCAAACCCATAAACAGCTGATGCAAACAACATCGCCCATCGTGGATTGCGGCGTCCACTACATCGATGTCATGTGCCAGATCACTGATGCAAAGCCCGTTGAAGTGCGTGGCATGGGCGTGCGCCTGAGTGATGAACTTCCCGAGGACATGTACAATTACGGCCATCTGCAAGTCCAGTTCGAGGATGGCTCCGTCGGTTGGTACGAGGCAGGGTGGGGCCCGATGATGTCGGAAACTGCGTTCTTCGTAAAAGATGTCGTCTCGAAAAATGGCAGCGTCTCGATTGTTATGGAAGGCGAGGCCCGTTCGGACGATATCGACATGCACACCAAAACCTCCACCATCCGGGTTCATTACGGAGAAACGGATGCGAACGGCGAGTTTGCAAGCAAAGACGATGTACTCAGCATGGATGGTGAACCGGGGCATCAAGCCCTGTGTGATCGCGAGCAAGCCTTTGTGCTCACAGCTATCCGTGAAGGGCTGGATTTAGAAGATCACATGAATGCAGCGGTAAATTCTCTAGCTGTCGTATTGGCGGCAGATCAGGCTGTGCGCACAGGCACAGCTCAGAAACTGGACTTGTAATATGGCTAACTTGAAAATCTCATCCCTCTACAAGTCTTTCGGTGCTGAGAATGTGTTGGATGGTATCAACCTTGATATCCAATCCGGTGAATTCCTCGTCTTGCTCGGACCATCCGGCTGCGGAAAATCCACACTCCTGCGCATCATGGCAGGGCTGGAAGACGAAAGTGCGGGCGATATTGCCATTGAAGGCAAATCCATCGCACACCTTCCGCCGTCTAAGCGTGAGATCGCCATGGTCTTCCAGACCTATGCGCTTTATCCGCATTTGAGTGTGCGGGGAAACATGGAGCTGGTCCTGAAGCAAGCAGGGTACTCAAAGGCAGAAATCAAGGATCGCGTTGCTGAAAGTGCCCGTGCGCTGGAGCTGGACGCGTTGATGGACCGAAAGCCCTCTCAGCTCTCAGGTGGACAGCGCCAACGTGTTGCAATTGGCCGTGCGATTGTGAGAGATCCCAAAATTTTCCTGTTTGATGAACCTCTCTCAAATCTGGATGCAGCATTGCGTGGGCAAGTGCGGTTGGAAATCGCGCGCCTTCATCAACGTCTGTCAGCAACCATGGTGTATGTGACCCACGATCAGGTCGAGGCTATGACACTGGCAGATCGTATCGTGGTTCTGAATGACGGCGAGGTCCAGCAGGTCGGCACACCGCGAGATCTTTATGAGCGTCCAGCAAACCTGTTCGTGGCCAGTTTCATCGGCTCGCCCAATATGAATTTTTTGCAGCTGGAAAAACTGAGCGAAAACAGTGCGCAGCTTAAGGATGGGACACTGCTCCCTATCTCCAACAAGGCCTCGGTCATCCCGACAAATGTCACACTCGGTATCCGTCCGTCTCACGGCATTTTGCATGATGAAGCAGGGGAGAGCTATCTGAAGGCAGAAGTGTTACTGGAAGAGTATCTGGGGGACACCACTTACGTGCATGTTGAGTTGGAAACTGGCGAGCAAATGGTTGTTCGCGAAGATCCAGAGATAACGCGCCGAACTGGTGACCAGGTCCACGTTGAGTTGACACTGTCGGGCGTACATCTCTTCAATGCTGATACGGGCAAGCGGATGGATGTCAGAATTTCTGAACAGGAAACTGCTTAGGGCTTAAACTGAGGGAACATGCAGATTTCCCTCAGTTCTCATCAATCTGCGGCTTGTAGTCAAACTCGATGAACTGCAGAAACTTGCGCAAGATATCTGTCTCATAGTTCTTTTTGTAAATTGCGCAAAGGTCTGCCGGAATGTCTTCCTTCAAGCGAATGAAACGCACATTCTTGGATTTCTGACTACGAAAACAGTCGCTAACCAAAGCAATCGCCTGACCGGAAGCAACCAACGCCAACAAGGTACTTGGCTCCTGAACCTCAAAAGCGGCTTTGGGGTAGAAGCCCTGATCCTTACATCTTGCAATCAAAAATGGCGTCGAGTTGGACATGCTCCGGTCCAAAACAGCCATTTCCTCATCTTTTAGTTCTTCCAGTCCCACCACCCTGCGATCCTTGAGAGGGTGTGTGCTAGGCACTGCCAGAGTAAGGTTTTCTCTCACCAATACTTTTGAGTTTAAGGCTGGCTCATTGAGTGTATCGCCATAGCGGCAGATACCCAGATCAATGATGCCGCCATCCAGCGCTTCCTTCTGTTGATTGGGCGCCAACTCGGTAAAATTCAGAGAACAATCCGGATGCTTGCTCTTGAAATCCGAGAGCAGGTTCGCAAATCCATCCAAAAAGGCGCTGCTCACCATCCCGATGCTGAGGGTCGAGTTTTCCGCACGTCCCTGCCGCTGGGTGTTGGTGATGGCGTAATCCAACGTATTGAAAATCTGCTCGCACTCACGTTTCAGCACGCGCCCCGCAGCAGTCAGAGAAACATTTCGTGAGTCACGCTGAAAGAGAGAGAGACCAAGGGCAACCTCCAACTCTTTGATTTGTATGGACATAGGTGACTTAGAAATATGCAGCTCTTCCGCCGCACGCCCAAAGTGTCCACTTACTGACACTTGATGGAAGTAACGCAGCATTCGCAAAGTAATGCGGCCTGATGTGATTAGATCGTGCATGAACTTGTTTTGTTATTCTTATTTTGTTCTAGGTTGTAGCTCTTAAAGTTCTACTATTTTTATTCTATATGTTCTGTAAGAACTATAATCTACGAAATAATCCGTATGTGGCGTGGTTTTCTACGTAATATTTTCTAGTTTGTTTCGAACTTCGAAACGATTGATATATTTAAAAAACTTAATAATTGCCTCTCAGGCAACTAGGTTGCCCTCACCAAAGGGAATTAATTAAAAGGTGAGGCAAACTATGCAATCGGGTCAGTTCACATTCGCACCTACGCAAGGTGAGTGTACTGCGCCTGTCGTATGCCGCACGTTCACAGAGACTGATGGCTCATACTCGCGAACTCCCACCGTGTGTATATCCTCAGCACTGACAATTCCTGATGAAGCACTAGAAGGTTCTACAATCGCAGGTGTTTTGCATTGTTTTTCAATGACAAAGCATTTGTTGGATGCGGGTGGCCATCTCAACTGTCCACGTGAAGGTGGGTACGGTTAGTCGCCTTCCGGCGCTTCAAATTTCTCCCCAACCATAATCAACAACTTACCTCAGAGCCTCTGGGAGGAGCTCATAATGTTCGCAACAGGTTTTCTTGGCATCGCTACACTGATTGTTATTGCTGTATTGGTTTCAACCAATCGCAAGGCGATCAATCTCCGCACCGTAGGTGGTGCGCTGGCTCTACAGATTGGTATCGGCGCTTTCGTGCTCTACGTTCCAGCTGGCCGTGCTATTCTTCATGCAATGTCAAAGGGCATTTCCGGTGTGATCGACAGTGGTCGTTCCGGCGTTAACTTCCTTTTCGGCAACCTCACCAACGGTTCACTTTCTGAAACTGTTGGCTTCGTGTTTGCCTTCAACGTGCTTTGCCTCGTTATTTTCTTCTCCGCTCTGATTGCAGTTCTGTACCACCTCGGTGTTATGCAGGTCGTCATTCGTGTCATCGGCGGTGGCATGGCAAGACTGCTCGGTACATCTCAGGCAGAATCCATGTCTGCAGTTTCCAACGTTTTTGTTGGTCAGACAGAAGCTCCACTGGTTGTGAAGCCTTACATGCCTAAGATGTCTGATAGTGAGTTCTTCGCTATCATGTGCGGTGGTATGGCGTCTGTTGCTGGTACCGTTCTCGGCGGCTACGCGCTGATGGGTGTTAAGATCGAATTCCTGCTCGCTGCATCCTTCATGGCTGCACCAGGTGGTCTTCTCTTCGCAAAACTCATTATGCCTGAAACCAAAGAAGTGAACTACACAGTAGACACAAGCGCTGACTTTGGTGACGAAAAACCAGAAAACGTGCTGGCTGCTGCTGGTCAGGGCGCAATGAATGGTCTTCAGCTTGCTGGTGCGATCGGTGCAAACCTTGTTGCAATGATCGGTCTCATCACTCTGGTGAACCTGATCCTCGGCAGTGTTGGTGATCTGGCAGGCTTCAGCTTGTCTCTGGAAATGATCCTCGGCTGGATCTTTGCTCCAATCGCTTACCTGCTGGGTGTTCCAATGGCTGACATCGGTGTTGCAGGTTCTTTGATCGGTAAAAAACTGGTCGTCAACGAATTCGTGGCGTACCTCGACCTGAAGAACTACCTCGTAGATGCCACAGCAATCGACATGGGTCTGCCTGTCATTCAGGAAAAGACCAAGGCAATCGTTTCCTTCGCTCTCTGCGGATTCGCGAACATCTCTTCCATGGGTATTCTCATTGGTGGTCTGGGTGTTCTGGCTCCAAACCGCATGAACTTCATCGCGAAGTACGGTCCTCGCACTCTGTTGGCAGCAACCTGCTCCAACCTCATGAGCGCGGCGATCGCCGGTATCTTTATCTCCTTGGCAATGTAAGAGAGTTTTCTTCCTTAATCTCTGAATTGCCTGCGACGGGGGGAGCTTTGCTCCCCCCGTTTCTATTTGTTTTAGAAAAACAGGCCGCGCCGCGTTGGGGGTGAACGCTTACCTGCCTCACAGGAATGAAGTGTTAGCTGCTAACGCCTTCTTCGATAACTTCTCGTGAGCCTTGCGGAGGCATTTCCGGGAATGCCGGAAGCTTCGGATCAATCTCATCCCACGATGGTGCTCTACTGGAATACACGTTTACCTGAGGCTCGATGACCTCCGGTTGGTCAACAGCAGATGCACGCACAAAGATCAAATCTGTCATGGCTGAGTTGAGTGAGTAAACAGCGCTGCCGCAGGTTGGGCAAAAGCCCCTTGTGACTACATTTCCACTATTTGCAGGCTTGTCAAAAAATGTGAGCTCCCCAGTCACTTCAACCGCCTCTTTGGGCAGAGCTGCATGAGTGCAATGTCCTGTTCCGGACGACTTGCGACAGTCATCACAGTGACAGTGTGCGGTAATCTGCGGCTTCATTGTGGATTTCAGCTGTACATTCCCGCAAAGGCAGGACCCTGTAAAAGCGCTTTCCATGATACTATCCTTAGTCAGAGTTGAGAGATGACTTGGTGACTTGTAAATTGCAAGCCACTATTCACCATAGGAGAGATTGGCGGTATGTCAACCGAAAACCGTTCCGGCTGCCCGATCGCAAATACGCTGGATATTGTGGGAGACCGTTGGAGCCTCCTGATTCTGCGCGACATGTTCAATGGAAAGAAGATCTTTTCAGAGTTTCTGAGCTCACCGGAGAAGATAACCACGAGCGTTTTGACAGTGCGCCTCAACCAGTTGGAAGCGGCTGGATTGGTGAAAAAAGAGCTCTATCAACCGAACCCAAAACGCTACCAATATCTCTTGTCTGAGACGGGCAGGGACATCCTACCTGTGCTTCAGGAAATGTGCCGATGGGCCAACAAGCATATGCCCGAAACCTGGATCCCGCCGGAGAGCTTTATGGAAATGAACCCATGAAAAAAGGCTGGACGCGATATCCAGCCTTTCCCAACTTCAAATGATGCCCTGCGATCAGAACAAAACTGACGGCAACCATGTTGCTATCTGAGGGAAGAACCAGACCAGTGCCATCCCGACAATCTGCAGCAGGATGTAAGGCAACACCCCTTTGTAGATCATGCCTGTTGTGATCTCTGGCGGTGCTGCCCCGCGCAGGTAAAACAGAGAGAACCCGAACGGTGGCGTCAGGAAGCTGGTTTGCAGGTTGATGGCGATCATTACGGAGAGCCAGATTGGATCAAAGCCCATCATCAGCAGGGTTGGGCCAACGATCGGAAGCAAGATCACCGAGATCTCAACGAAGTCCATGAAAAAGCCCAGTGCGAAGATCAAGGCCATTACAAACAGTAAGGCCCCCATTTCACCGCCTGGCATCGCAGAAATCAGCTCTTCAATACGTGTATCACCACCAAGGCCGCGGAAGATCAGCGAGAACACACTCGCACCAATAATAGTCGCAAAGATCATGGCCGAGATTGAGAGCGTATTGGTCATCACTGGCGCTAACAGCTGAGATCGCCACATGCGCATCACGCTTTGCAGCAGACCACTGATGCCGATGATCAACAGCACAATCGCAACAAACGCCAAGCCCCAGTCCGCAGCTGTCAGCTCGCTCTTTTGCAAGCGAATAGTCGTAAAGCCTGCAAGAGTAATCACTGCCAGCAATGCGATGACGCTTGCTCCGAGCAGGAGGTTGGATTTGCCGTTGCTCAGCCGGAAACCAGCAAGCAGCAAAGCGCCAACAGCACCAACCGCGGCAGCTTCTGTTGGTGTCGCAACTCCGCCCAGAATAGAACCCAAAACAGCAATAATCAGCGCCACAGGTGGAATGAGCACAGACGCAATACGGCGCACTGAAGTTGTGCCCAGCACTTGCTTGTCCATAGCAGGCGCACAGCTAGGCTGAAGATAAGCGCGGACAAGCAAATAGATGATGTAAACACCCACCAACATCAATCCGGGGACCAGCGCTGCAGCAAATGTCTGCCCCACACTGATTGTCTCAACGGTGAACTTGCCCTCAGCAAACTGAGCCTGCTGATAGGCGTTGGACATCACCTCAGAAAGAATGATCAGAAGCGTTGAAGGAGGGATAATCTGCCCCAAAGTGCCAGCTGTACAAACCGTGCCAGCAGCTAGTTTCGGATCGTAGCCATTACGCAGCATAGTGGGCAAAGCAATCAACGCCATCGTCACCACAGTTGCACCCACAATACCAGTGGAAGCTGCGAGCAACCCACCAACGAGCACAACGGAAATACCCAGACCGCCACGAAGAGAACCGAACAACTTGCCCATTTCTTCCAGCAGGTCTTCAGCAATGCGGCTGCGTTCAAGCACAAGCCCCATGAAGACAAAGAGCGGGATCGCAATCAACACGTTGTTTGTCATCGTGCCAAAAATGCGCTGCGAAAGCGCACCCAGCAGGCCGGTATCAAACGTGCCAGCCAGCGCTCCAAGAATTGCGAAGAGAACGGCCACACCAGCAATTGTGAAGGCAACGGGGTAGCCCAGCAAAATCGCAAAGCACAAGCCAGCGAACATAAAGATATCGAGAAACTCAATCACAGCTTTGGCTCCTCAACATCAACACCACACAAGAAGAGGCCGTCGCGCAAAATGCCAGAAATACCCTGAATGATCAGAAGGCCGCAAAATGCTGGAATAAGGCTCTTAAGCAAAAAGCTCGCAGGTATGCCGCCAACAGAGATCGGCCCCTCTAGGATCTTCCAGCTGTTGGAAACGAACGGCCAACTGATCCAGAGCAGCAGCCCGACAGTTGGCAACAGAAAGAGCAAGGCACCGATCAGATTGATGATGGCTTTGGCCTTAGGTGAGGCCTGCCCATAAAAGATGTCAACGCGCACATGCTTGTCAGCCAGAAGCGTATAGCCCGCGCCAAGCATGAAAACGGCGGCATGCATGTAGAGCACGCCTTCGCCGAGAAAGATGTAGCTGATGCCAAACAGATAGCGCAGCAAAACAATCGCAAACTGCAAAAGCAACATAAACAACGCAAACCAACGAATGGTATGGCCAACCATGCGGTTGATAGCGTCGAGTTTCAAGACAACAGAGGTCATCGGTAGAATCCGATCAGGCCAGAGTTTTTTCTTGGCTTTCTAGAGCGCACCTTCGAAAAATAGCTATTGGCTTTCGGAGAAAGGAGCGTACTAAACTGAGGAAAGCAGGAGAGCAGCCGGGGTGATGTACCCCGACTGAATATCGCGCTGAAAATTCTGACAAACTGGCAGTTTGCCAGAACACTGCAACTTAACCGTAGTTGATGTCCAGAAGGCGCATATTCATCTGACCATTATCTGCCAGAGGTTTGTATTCCTTCATGGATTCACGATAGGTGAGGAAGCTCTCAGTGATGCGCTTCACCAGTTCATCATCGTTCTGACGCAGTTCGCCAATCACTTCACCAGCAGCGTTGCCCATTGCCAGAATAACGTCTTCTGGCATGTTGCGAACCATGACACCTTTTTCCGCAACCAGCATCTTCAAAGCCTTAGCATGGTTGGTGGTGTATTCAGTCCAAACATCGTTGTAGAGCGAGGAACACGCAAACGCGACAACCTGCTTCAGGTCATCAGGGAGAGCATTGTAAGCCTCAGAGTTCACAGCACATTCTTCAGCTGAAGATGGCTCACCCACACCCGGGAAGTAATAGTTCTTGGCAACCTGATAGAAGCCTAGAGCAGAGTCCGTCCAGGGACCGATAAACTCACCGGCATCCAGTGTTCCTGTCTGAAGCGCCTGGAACATGTCGCGGCCACCCATTGCCTGAACAGCCATGCCCATCTTGGTGCACATCTCAGAAGCAAGACCGGTGGTACGGAAGCGCAGACCTTTCAGGTCCTCAGCCGAGTTGATTTCGGTGCGGAACCAACCAGCTGCTTGTGGGCCTGAGTTGCCACACAGGAACGGCTTCAGGTTAAAGCGGGCATACATCTCATCATAGAGAGCCTGACCACCGCCATGCGCCATCCAGCCATATTGCTCATCTGCGGTCAAACCGAAAGGCTGAGAACCAAACAGCAGGAAGCCTTTGGACTTGGAGCCCCAGTATGCAGGGACAGAGTGGTAAAGTTCAGCAGTTCCCTCCGATACTGCATCAAACACACCACGACCCGGAACCAGCTCACCAGCTGCATAGAGTTTTACCTCAATGCGGCCACCAGAAAGCATGGTAATACGGTCTGCAAGCATCTGCGCTGCAACGCCAGGACCCGGAAGATTCTTTGGCCACGAGGTAACCATCTTCCATTTGATCTTGTCGGAAGCAACAGCCGGAGCTGCCAAAGCAGAAGCAGCGGCGACGCCAGTTGCGGCAACACCTGCACCCTTAAGAAAATCACGTCTTTTCATAATTTTTCCCCTCAAAAATTAGAATAACAAGGGGCCGCGAACTGCGGTCCCTCATCGGTTTTTGTTTAAAGTCTGGAGTGCCAGAATACGCGGCTAGACTAGTTTGCCCGGAAATGGAGGAACTGACTCAATCACGAAAGGTTTGTGCTCCCGAGTCAGTTACTTACCTAGAGATGGTAAGTTCAAACCATTCTCCTTGGCGCAATCAATTGCCAATTGGTAGCCTGCGTCCGCATGGCGCATGACACCTGTCGCAGGGTCATTCCACAGCACACGGCCAACACGCTCATCAGCTTCTTTCGTTCCGTCACAACAAATCACCATGCCGGAATGCTGGGAAAAGCCCATGCCGACACCACCGCCATGGTGCAGAGACACCCATGTTGCGCCAGAAGCAGTGTTCAACAGCGCATTAAGCAGGGGCCAGTCAGAAACAGCATCAGAGCCATCCATCATGGATTCAGTTTCGCGGTTTGGAGAGGCGACAGAGCCGGAATCCAGATGGTCGCGACCAATCACAACAGGCGCTTTCAGCTCGCCATTGCGAACCATCTCGTTAAACGCAAGACCGAGACGATGACGCTGACCCAGACCGACCCAGCAGATTCGTGCTGGCAGCCCTTGGAAGGAAATACGCTCCCGCGCCATGTCCAGCCAGTTATGAAGGTGCGGATCATCAGGAATGAGTTCCTTCACCTTTTGGTCTGTCTTGTAGATGTCCTCTGGATCACCAGAAAGCGCTGCCCAACGGAATGGACCAACACCTTTACAGAACAACGGACGAATGTAGGCAGGGACAAATCCTGGGAAGTTGAAGGCGTTCTCTAAGCCTTCTTCAAATGCCATCTGACGGATATTGTTGCCGTAATCTACCGTCGGAATACCGCGCTCATGGAAGTCCAGCATCGCCTTCACATGTACTTTCATGGAGGCACGGGCCGCTTTCTCAACGACCTTCGGATCGCTCTCGCGTTTTTCTTTCCACTGCGCCATGGTCCAGCCCTGTGGCAGGTATCCATTGATCGGGTCATGAGCAGACGTCTGGTCTGTCACGATATCCGGACGAACGCCCCGCTCAACCAGCTCTGCGAAGATGTCAGCTGCATTACCGAGCAGGCCGACGGATTTAGCCTCACCAGCTGCAGTCCAGCGCTCAATCATCTCCAGCGCTTCATCAAGCGTCTTGGCTTTCTCATCGACGTATTTGGTGCGCAGGCGGAAATCGATGCTGTCTTCGTTACACTCAACGGCCAGACAAGACGCACCAGCCATGACTGCAGCAAGCGGCTGAGCGCCCCCCATACCGCCAAGACCGCCAGTCAGGATCCACTTGCCCTTCAGGTCTCCACCATAGTGCTGACGACCTGCCTCAACAAAGGTTTCGTAAGTGCCCTGAACAATGCCCTGGGAGCCAATGTAAATCCACGAACCAGCAGTCATCTGGCCGTACATTGCCAGACCTTTTTTATCCAGCTCGTTAAAGTGATCCCAGTTTGCCCAATGCGGTACAAGGTTGGAGTTAGCGATCAAAACACGTGGTGCATTCTCATGCGTGCGGAACACACCAACCGGCTTGCCGGATTGAACTAGCAAGGTTTCATCAGCTTCCAGCTTTTTGAGGCTCTCGACAATGGTGTCGAAATCTTTCCATGTGCGCGCAGCACGGCCAATGCCACCATACACCACCAGTTCATGCGGGTTTTCAGCCACATCAGGGTGCAGGTTGTTCATAAGCATGCGCAACGGTGCTTCCGTCAGCCAGCTTTTGGCATTCAACTCTGGCCCGGTTGGTGGAAAGATATCGCGCGTATTCTTGCGAGGGTCTTGAGTGAGCGTATCGGTCATTGTCGGCTCCGTTAGCGACTTGTACTGGCGTTTGAAAATGCCCCTGCAAGGGCCTGCGCTTCTAACTGAGTAAGAATGGATTTGAGAGTGGTGCGTGTCTTGTCCGCGCGCTCTGGAGCGTAAGCCCACGGGCTCTGCTCAAACATATAGGCCCGCTGCGCTGTCTCCATCTGAATGGCATGCATGCCAGTCTCGGGCTTGCCATAATGGCGTGTAGTCCAGCCGCCTTTAAAGCGGGCATTGACCACCGTTTCCACGCTGTCATCCTGCCGGCAAGCATCAACGGTGATTTGCTCAATCATCGGAGCACAGGTCTGCCCAACATTACTGCCAATGTTGAAGACTGGTAGTTCACCTTCAAACAGAAACGGGATGTTGGAGCGGATGGAATGGCAGTCGTAAAGAACAGCAACACCAAACTTCTGCCGCACACGCTCCAGCTCTTCCGCAATCGCCTCGTGATACGGTGCGTGGAACTTTGCGCGACGTTCTTCAACTTCATCCTCAGATGGCTCTTGCCCGTCACGGTAAATCGGGCGTCCGTCAAAGTCAGTCAGCGGGCAAAGAGTGGTCGTGTTCTGCCCCGGATAAAGCGAGGCACCTGCAGGGTCGCGATTGGCATCAATCACATAGCGATGCACCGGTGTTTGGATTACACTCATGTTTTCCAGTAGGCCATCATAAAGGCGATTGATGTGCCAGTCCGTATCGGCCAGCGCTTGTCCCACTGTATTGAACCTGTCCCAGATGTTTAAAGGCACATCAGTGCCCCCATGCGGCTGAGCCAGCACAATCGGGCTGTCGCCTCGTTTGATCAGAGGGGAGAAAGAATAGGTCAATTAGGCCTCCTCTAACTTGAAAAACTGAGCTTTGTTGGCAGCATCAAAAATTCGACCAGAAGCAACAAGTTCAGCCGCTTTTTCCAAATCCGGCGCCATGTAGCGATCATCTTCCAGTTCTTCCACCTCAGTCCGTACGGCTGCGATAACTTCCTGCAAGATTGGGCTGGTTTTGAGCGGAACGCGGAATTCAATGCCCTGAGCGGCCATCAGCAGTTCAATGCCGATGATCTGGGAAAGGTTCGCATTCATATCAATCAAACGCCGCGCCGCATGGGTTGCCATGGAAACATGGTCTTCCTGATTGGCACTGGTCGGCGTTGAATCTACGGAGCAAGGTGCCGCACGCTGTTTGTTCTCGCTGTAAAGGGCAGCAGAGGTCACGTCCGCGATCATAAAGCCGGAGTTGAGGCCCGGATTTGGTGTCAGGAACGGCGGCAGACCATAGTTCAGCGCTGGATCAACCAGCGTAGCAATCCGGCGCTGCGAGATTGCGCCAATCTCGGAAATGGCGAGAGCGGTCTGGTCAGCAGCAAACGCAACCGGTTCAGCATGGAAATTGCCGCCGGAAACAATGGAGCCGTCTTTGAAAACAAGCGGGTTATCAGTCACTGCATTGGCTTCAATCTCAAGCGTATAAGCAACCTGAGCAAGAAGCCCCAGTACAGCGCCCATCACCTGAGGTTGACAGCGCAGGCAGTACGGATCTTGCACGCGCTCATCATCCTCGCGGTGGCTTTCTCTGATCGCTGAGCCAGACATCAGCTCGCGAATGGTCGCGGCGGCAGAAATCTGGCCTTTATGACCGCGCAGCTCTTGGATCTCAGGGCGGAACGGAGCGCCAGAGCCCATCAACGCATCAACGGACATAGCACCGGTAATCAACGCAGTCTTCGCAAGACGATGTGCCTGGAACAGACCCGCAAGAGCAAGTGCAGTTGAAACCTGCGTGCCATTGATTAGCGCAAGGCCTTCTTTCGCTGCCAGTTGAATAGTCGGAATACCAGCCAACTGCATCGCTTCTTTGCCAGAAACGCGCACACCGCCAAAGAAGGCCTCTCCTTCACCGAGCATCACAGCTGCAACGTGAGAAAGTGGAGCCAGGTCACCGGAAGCCCCCACACTTCCCTGACCAGGAACCACTGGCACAACATTGTGCGCCAGCATCTGCTCAAGACACTCAATCAACTCCCACCGCACACCGGATGCGCCGCGACCCAGCGAGGCGAGTTTTAGCACAATCACCAAACGCACAATGTTTTGCGGCAGCACATCACCAACGCCGCAGCAATGCGAAAGAATGAGGTTTCTCTGTAGGGTAGCAGTATCATCACTAGGGATTTTGACAGAAGCAAGCTTCCCAAATCCCGTATTCACCCCATACACCGGTGTGTCACCCTGTGCCGCTGCATGCACAACAGCTGCAGCCCGTTCAACACCCTCTTTGCAAGAGCGGTCCAGTTCTACGTTGGCTTCAGTGCGATAGATCTGCTGAAGCTGAGAAAGCGCAATTTCTCCCGGTTTTAAAACCAGCTTTGGTTTGGAAGAGACGGTGGGGGAACTAGTCATGAATGCCTCAGTGCTTAATTTGCTTGTGTTTTTGTGATGTCTTTGCCGAGGAAATACAGGCGGTTCAGTGGGTTGAACCCGATCCGGTAGGCCAGTTCGGCTGGCTCCTTAACATCCCAGATCGCAATGTTTGCCTGCTTGCCTGCTTCCAAAGTCCCGCAAGTCTCCGCTTGCCCCAGTGCTTGGGCTGCATTGCGAGTAATCCCAGCCAGCGCTTCCTGCGGTGTCATGCGGAACAAGGTGCATGCCATGTTCATACACAGCAGAAGTGAGGTGAGGGGAGAGGACCCTGGATTGGCATCTGTCGCCAGAGCAATAGGAACACCGGCATCGCGCAATTCCTGAAGAGGAGGATGTTGAATTTCACGCAGGAAGTAGAATGCGCCCGGCAGCAGAACGGCAACAGTTCCTGCTTCCTTCATGCTCGCAATACCGGCGGCATCCAAATACTCCAGATGATCAGCGGAAAGCGCTTTGTGGCTGGCTGCCATAGCTGTGCCACCAAGATTGGAGAGCTGCTCAGAATGAATTTTAACTGGCAGGCCAAGCTCCTGTGCCCGGTCAAATACGAGGCTGACCTGCTCAGGTGAAAACGCAATCCCTTCACAGAATGCATCAACCGCATCGGCAAGGTTCTCGGCCTGAACAGCAGGGAGCACTTCATCGCAAACAAAGCTGATATAGGCATCACTGCGTCCTTCATACTCAGGCGGCAACGCATGTGCGCCGAGGAAGGTGGTCAGGACCTTGACTGGCCGAAGTTCACCAATCTTGCGGGCAACTCGCAGCATTTTCAGCTCGGTATTCAGATCCAGCCCATAACCGGACTTAATCTCCAGAAGTGTCACACCCTCCGCCAGCAATGCATCAACGCGTGGCAATGCATTGGCTAACAGGTCTTCTTCACTGGCAGCGCGCGTAGCAGCAACAGTGGAACGAATACCACCACCGGCGCGGGCAATCTCTTCATAGGTCGCACCATTCAACCGCATTTCAAACTCACGAGCGCGGGAACCGCCATAGACAATATGCGTGTGGCAATCAACGAGAGACGGTGCTGCGAGGCGTCCGCCAAGGTCGGTTTGTCCAGCCTCTTTCCAGTCCTCTGGCAAATCCTGCTCAGGGCCAATCCAACAGATTGTGTCGTCTTCAATGGCAATCGCTGCGCCATGGATCAGGCCATAACCATCCGACTGCTCAGTAAGAGTTGCAGCTGTCAGGTTGGTGAGTACGGTTCTCCCGCTTGTCATGGACCCTCCCGAGATTCCACGTGAATTCACTTCAGTAAAAATCTACATGGAAATCGCTTAATGTCTATACATAAAAAATGTGCAATGTGCGTAATTCTTGAGCCAATGCATCTGAGGAGGTTGAATAAATAGCTAAATTCAGCCATTATTATCATTGTATGGTGATATCTTAGAAGAATGGTGTGGTTGTGTGAGTTGCATTTATGTATATGCTTATTAATGTAAAAATGATCTGAGCTGATCATCGTTTCACATCAAACCTATTGAGTGAGCAATGAAAACCATCTTTGCAGGGCAGGCTTTACTTCCCACTGGTCTAACTGAAAATGTGCGCTTGCGCTTGGACGACAATGGCACAATCAAAGCCATTGAGACAGGGGTAAGACCTGAAGGCGAAGAGGTTTCCGGCAAAAGCAGAATGATCTGTCCTGCTCCTGCCAACTTGCATTCACATGCCTTCCAACGCGCAATGGCTGGCATGACAGAAGTGCGCCAAAAGGGAAAAGATAGTTTCTGGACCTGGCGTGAGCTCATGTATCGCTTTTTGGGGCAATTGCGCCCTGAGCAAGCTGAGGCAATCGCAGCGCTGGTCTATATGGAGATGTTAGAGGCTGGCTATGCCAGTGTGGGTGAGTTCCACTACCTCCATCACCAACCAGATGGAACACCCTACGACACCCTTGCAGAAATGAGCGACCGCATCTTTGCCGCTGCCAGCCAGACAGGCATTGGCCTCACGCATCTGCCGGTGCTGTATTCCTACGGCGGTGCAGGCGAGCAGCCACTCAGTGGCGGTCAACTACGGTTCGGCAATGATCTCGAACGTCATCTGCAACTCATTGAGCAAGCGTCGAAAACGCTGACTGCCACTCTACCCGCTGACTGTCAGGTCGGTATCGCACCACATTCACTGCGGGCAACCAACCCATCTCAATTGTGCGAGATTGCTTCCACGTTTGCAGGCAAGCCAGTTCACATCCACATTTCCGAGCAGATGAAGGAAGTGGAAGCCGTTCAGGAATGGCTGGGCGCACGGCCAATCGAATGGTTATTGGGCAATGTTGATGTGCAAGACAACTGGTGTTTTGTGCATGCAACCCACATGACCACAGAGGAAACCGTGGCCATGGCGAAGGTTGGTGCAGTCGCAGGTCTCTGCCCGATTACGGAGGCGAATCTCGGCGACGGCATCTTTAATGGCCCAACATTCATCGAAGCTGGTGGTGTCTATGGTGTCGGCTCGGACAGTAACCTGCGTATCTCGCTCTCTGAAGAACTGCGCATTCTTGAATACAGCCAACGCCTGCGTGATCAGTCTCGCAATGTCATGTTGTGTGGAGAAGGCTCTGTCGGCACCGCCATGTATCAGGCCTCTGCCAAAGGCGGTGCACAAGCGCTTGGTCGGGGTACTGGTGAGTTGAAGGTAAGTCATCTGGCTGATGTGGTTGCAATCGACACCACTCGCGTTGAGTTTGCAGGCCTGAGACCAGACCAATATCTCGACTATTGGATTTTTGCAGGCGATGACCGTGTCGTGTCCGATGTCTGGTCGGCCGGGCGCCACATGGTGAAAGACGGACAGCACATCCACCGTGCAGCTATCACGGCTAAATACAGAGAACAGCTTGCAGTTTTGCTGGAAGCAGCCTAACAACGCCGCAATCAATTCCATATGAAAACGACAGGACAAGCGCTTGCGATCCTATAAGGAAATTAGAGGTATTTTGCAGGAACGGATCACCAGCCAGCAATGGCAGCCAGGTGATTTACTGCCAAGTGAGCAAGCGCTTTCTGAGGAGTTTGGGTGTACCCGATCAACCGTCAACCGCGCGATGCGAGAGCTCGCGGATGCTGGACTGGTCGAACGCCGCCGTAAAGCTGGCACCCGTGTCGTTCAACCGAAGTCCCATCCTGCAACCATTTCTATTCCAGTGATCCGACAAGAAATCGAAAACAAGGATCAGTCTTACAAGTACCTGCTACTGGAGCGCCTGGAAGCCCTGCCGCCGGAAGATGTTCGTGCCCAGCTTGGATTGGAGCAGAACGAGAAAGCTCTTTTTCTGAAAAGCTTGCATTATGGTGACGGCATTCCGCAGCAACTTGACGTGCGCTGGATCAATATCTCAGCATTGCCTGAAGCCTCGCAGGAGAGTTTTGCTGATATCGGCCCAAATGAATGGCTGCTACAACGCGTCCCACATCCAAACATTGAGCACGTCTTCCGCGCCGACAAAGCCACAGCTGAGGAGCAACGGCTCCTGCAGCTGCAAGAGTGTGAGCCTGTTTTCACGATTGAGCGTCGCACATGGATTTCAGGGCAGGGCATAACTTATGTACGCCTTGTGCACCCAGGCAGCTGTTACCGTATGGCAACACGCAGTTCAGCAACCCCCACCTTCAACTAGCGAAATCTAGCCAGTATTTTGCTTTTCCTTTTGCTCCAGTTGGGCAAAGTGATCTTCCAACCGGATTTTGCCGTAGCACTTTCCAATCATGTCCATCCGCATGGCACTCAGGAAAAACTGGATCGGCCCATAAATTTTCACGGAAGTGAACGTCTCCAGCACCCGCTGTAGTGCGATGCTGATCCAATTGGGGAGATGCGTGATCCTGGTTTTTTTGCTCAAGCTCTTAAAGGCGATCTCAGCCAACTCGTTGTGGGTATACTTCACCGGACCACCAACCTCGGCGTAGGCTTGCCCTTCTTCGATAATCTCAAAGCAAGCTGTGGCGAGGTCTGCCCCGTGGATCGGATTGATGCGAAAGTCTCCAGAACCAAACATGTAAACCCGACCAGATTTCGCCATGCCCCGGAATTCCTCAATATCTGAGAAGTACCCGCTTGGAGAAATAACTGTGCTTTTGATTGGCGCGGATTGAAGCACCTCAACAAAGTGCTGTTTGGCGCGCACGAGTTTCACATTCAGCAGTTTACTCGCGTTCAGCACATGGACATACGCAAAATGAGGGACGCTGTTCTCCACTGCAAGATCAAGCAGGTTTTTGTTGGCCTGGTAATCCACGTCGTTGTAACTCAAGCCGTCTTTCTGGCGGGTAATACCAAGCGCAGAGACGACAAGGTCAACATCATCCATCAGCCCGATCAAGCTGTTTGGGTGAGTAACTTCCCCCTCAAAAAACTCACTGGCTTCAAGGCCTTTCGTGCGGGCTGCTTGCTCATTGCGCACAAGAGCACGAACGCACCAGCCCTGCCGCTGATAATAGGAGGTGAGATAAGAACCCAGATAGCCGGTTGCACCTGCAATTACGACGGTCTTCATGACAATTCCTCAAACGATCAGGTGCCGCAAAAGGTCTGCTGCCAATGAAAATACGAGGCGCCGAGTACCTTTTGGGTATTCCGCCCCGGAAGTGCTTGCGTCGAGTAATGGCTCTTCAAAGGCGGGAGGTCTCTAAGTTTGTAGGGGATGAGGTCGCGCAGAAATTTGCTCAAGCAACGCTTATTCCCACTTTCAAAAATGAGAGCTTCCGCGGATAAAATCAACTGCTATTTGTGCATAGTCAAGGTTTCAGGACAAAGTGGATAAACAAAAAAGGGAAGAGCCTTTCAGCTCTCCCCTTCTGGTCTTGAGTGGCCTCTTGTTGCAATCAGCCTTTGCCTTGCCACGGAATGAGCAAGCGCTCCAAATACCGCATACCAAGTTCAATGGTGTACCCAATAAGCCCGATGACCATGATCCCGATCACCACCGTATCTGTTTGCAAAAAGTTCTTTGCAATCATGATCATGGAACCGACGCCCTTATCAGCTGCCACCAACTCTGCAGCAACAACAGTTCCCCAGCAAACACCCATGGCTGTTCTGAGGCCGGTGAAAATCTCCGGCAGTGCATTTGGCAAAATCACATGAAACAGGATCTGTGTGCGAGATGCTCCAAGTGAATAAGCAGCATGCACCTTGGTGATCTTGACGCTGTTCACGCCAGACCGTGCTGCAATGGTCATGATAAACAAGGACGCTAGGAACAGCAGGAAGATCTTTGCGGTCTCATCAATACCAAACCACAGGATAATCAGTGGTATCAGAGCAAGCGGCGGAATTGGGCGCATGAACTCCACGATTGGATCGAATAATCCACGCGCAATTGAGGATAGCCCCATGGCCAACCCAAGTGGAATGCCAACAAGTGCACCTAACAGCACGCCGCCAAGGACGCGGAACACTGAAATGCCGATGTGATCCCAGAAGGCGACATTACGGAACCCTTCCGAAAGCAGCTTGCCCATCCGGGTAAGAGTTGCATTGACAGACGGCCAGTAGAAGCTCTCCAGCATGCCGAGTGCGCTGGCAATCCCCCAGGCAGATAGTAAAATGACAACAGTCAGGATCGAATAAAACCGACCTGAATTAACCGCGCTGGCATCGCCAAAGCGAACGGTCTTCTGCTGCGTGAAAACATTGTCTTTAAGCCCGAGCCAGACGGAGACTCCTGAAGGCGGTGTATGGTGTTTGCTCATGTTGGCCTCCTATGCTGGTTCAAGTGCTTGGTCGTTGCCCATAATCTCTTCTTCCATGCCCCAAATAAGGGACAGGACTTCCTCACGCGTCTCCACAAATTCATGGGAAGCTTTGATCTGGCGTGGGCTCTCCACCAATCCGCGGTCCGCAAACGGCAGCTCGTACTCACGTAAAATACGGCCTGGGCGAGGGGCCATCACAATAAGCCGCTCCCCAAGGAACAAGGCTTCTTCAACAGAGTGTGTGATGAGAATGATGGTTTTGCGGGTCTCTTTCCAAAGCTTCAACACAAGGCTCTGCATTTTCTCGCGGGTCAAAGCATCCAGCGCACCAAGAGGCTCATCCATCAGGATCACTTCCGGATCATTAGCAAGGCAACGGGCTAAAGCGACGCGTTGCTGCATGCCACCGGAGAGCTGATAGACTGGCTTTTTGCCAAAATCCTGCAAACCGACAATCTGCAAAAGCTCGTCCACTTTGCGTTTGGTCTCCGCCGCAGGTCGCCCTGCCATTTTTGGTCCGAATGCAATGTTTTTTTCAACCGTCATCCATTCAAACAAAGCGCCCTGCTGAAACACCATTCCGCGGTCAGAGCCAGGGCCAGTCACATCCACATTCTCACGGATGATTTTACCCGAGGTGGGGCGAAGAAAGCCTGCAATGATGTTGAGAAGAGTAGTTTTACCGCATCCCGATGGACCAAGAACGGAGACGATTTCACCGTCCTTCACATTCAAATTGACGTTGTTGAGAGCATGGACTTGATCACCGTTGGGAAGGGTGAACACCATAGAGATATTGTCGGCAACTATTCCACTCAAAGCGCTTCTCCCGGTTCTTTGGAAAATGCCTGGTTCGCCCGGTCTTTTTATTGGAAGAATGGCGGGACATTGCCCGCCATTTTCAAAAGTTTTTTATTTAAGATAGCTGGCGTCGACGAACTGGGAGTAATCATCCAGTGCTTCATCAAGCCCGCCAGCAGAAACCATGACATCCGCCACGCCTTTTGCTGCAGCCTGAATGCCACCGCCGAGCCAGTTCTCACTCAACTGCTCTTCATTGCTTGGAAAGCCAAAGTTCGCGATCATTCTCTTTGCAGGCTCAATGTCCATACCCGCAGCACGCGCAATCTTGTCGTACATGGCGTTAGGGTCTGTATTGTAAGCTGTGTTGGCCTGATTGGTGACTTCCATGAACTTCTTCACCAGCTCAGGATGTTCAGCTGCAAAGTCGCTGGTCACGTTCACTACATCAAAGGTATTGATGCCAACGGCCTCCTGCTCTGCACCAGTCATCAGCGGAGTGCCAACCGTTTTCATCCGGTCGAGCGCACCACCAAAGGCGCAGCCCATCGCCACATCACCACGCAAAACAGCAACTGCTGCATCAGCCGGGTTCATTTGCACAAGGATCACCTTTGCGAGGTCAACGCCCAGATGGTCCAGCGTGCGGATCAGCTTGTAATGGGTGACGTTGCCAATCGGAGTGGCAACCTTCTTGCCTTCCAACTCCTTGGCATTTGCCTTGGTAATACCGGTGTCATTGCGCACAATGCAAAGGTCGTTCTCAGCATAAGTCACGGCGACGCCGACAAGTTTGATTGGAGCACCGGAGGAAACACCAACAACGAAAGGCACGAACCCATTGCTGTACGCAATTTGCACATCACCGGAAACCATGGCCTGAACCATCTCGTTTCCGTTGCCAAACGCCCGCCACTCAACTTCCAGACCCAGCGCTTCATCGTAGGTCTTGTCAATCTGGGCTGCTTGGTTCGCGGTGGGCCATTCCAGAAAATAGGCTACGGTGATTTTATCAAGCGCGTGAGCAGAGCTCATACCAAGGCTCACGACCATACCTGCTGCAAGAGCCAGTTTTCCTGCAAGCTTCTTCAATGCCATCTCTATTCCCCCTCTGCGGTGCTAAGTTCTTATTCCCTCGTTATTTTTACGCGTTCCCTATTCTTGGGACTTCCTTAAACCTAAGCTTTCAGCAATTGAGGACACTATGAAACCGCAGGTCCCGGTAGTGCCAGTTGGTGAAACCCGATGGAACCAGACAGTATTTCTCGACTCGTATTCATTTATAAGTGCCCAATCTGCCAATATTATTCTCTATATCTCTGCGGAAGATTGGGTCGGAGCTTCTCAATAACAGTGATTCTTCTGTATAAATAAACGAAGAATCCTATGTTCATGCTGATGTATATAAGCAATCGCTACTTTTTGTGCTGCGACGCAGCAATTTATCTGCGACCTCCGATAGTAATTCTATGCCCTTTGGAATTTTATCGGTGTGGATTGAAGAAAAGCCAAGACGGAAATAGTTTTTACCTTGGTTCGCATCTGCAAAGAACACGTTCCCCGGTTCAATCAATACGCCCTGCTTCAGCGCCTCTTGAGCAAGAACTGTCGCATCCAGTTCAGGTGGCCCGCTCACCCAGAAGGACGATCCACCAAACGCAGAAACCTGCGCCCAGCCAGGAAAGTGCGTTTCCATAGCTTCGCTCAGCGCATTCCAGCGGCTTGAATAGGCATGGTGCAGCTTGCTGATCAACGCATCTTGTGAGCCCTGTGCCAGAAACAACGCAACACTGCGCTGGTTGTTGCCCGGCGGATGGCGGAGCATCAGCCGCCGCATGGCGCGGATTTCCTTGATCACCGGCTTCGGTGCCACAATAAACCCAATCCTCAACCCCGGCATGATGGACTTGGAAAGACTTCCCACATAAAGCACCCGCCCAGATGCATCGACAGACCGCAAAGCAGCGGTCGGTTGCCCGCGATAGTTGGTCTCGTACTCGTAATCATCTTCAATAATCAGAGCGTCGGACTGGGCCGCCCATTCCAGCACCTCGCGACGTCGTTTCATCGTCATCGTGGTGTTGGTGGGGAACTGATGGCTCGGCGTCATATACACCAGCTTTGCATCCCCAAGCATGTCGGCCCGTATGCCTTCCTCATCCACAGGAATGGCCCTAATGTCGGAGCTCCTGAGACGCATGATGTTTCGCACATCGGGATATCCGGGGTCTTCCACTGCAACAGGTGTATCCGGTTTCACAAACAAGTGCGCGATCAGAAACAGAGCATTTTGCGCACCCATCGTCACCAGAATCTCGTCAGATTCGGCAATCACACCGCGCCGGATCAAGATGCGCCGCTGGATCTGTTCAATCAGCATCGGATCATCAGCCGTAAAGCGATCGTCCGTCCAGGCATCCAGCCATTTGATGCTCATTGTCTGACGTACACAATCCCGCCACGCACTGATTGGAAACAGTGTTGGGTCCACCTGACCGTAGATGAACGGGTAGGGATAGCTGTGCCAGTTCTCGGTCTTCAAAATATTGAATTGAGTGGACGGTGTAAGCCGCAACTTAGAAGCCCAATCCACACGATCACCGGGAACTTGTTCCTTGGGCTGGACCCGATCAGGCAGCTGTCCCAGATTCTCAATCACCTCTGGCGACACATAAAACCCGGATCGTTCACGGGTAATCAGATACCCATCCGCCGCCAGTGCCTGATAGGCCAGCATGACCGTGTTACGCGAAACACTCAACCGCTTCGCCAACGCACGCGTTGAAGGAACCGGTGTGTTTTCAGCAAGTTGGCCGGAAAGGATAGCAGAGACGAGCATCTCCCTGATCTGGCTTTGCAGCGTCGTACTGTCATCCCGGTCAACGGAAAACAAGCTGTATCTCATGGCTGGCCCCTCCCTCCAAATCACGAGTGAAGTATCAGCATGAGTTCATCTGGCTCTATGGTCAAGAACAACTGGACCTATCTGACCTATTATTTCGGCGACAAGATATTTCTCACAGTACCTCTGGGGAACTGTTGGCGAATAACTCAGTGTTCTAGGAGAAAGATCGAGATGAGTGTCCTTGCAGAGCCGATTGAACAAGCGAAAACCAATTCTCTTGAGCAACACTGGATGCCGTTTTCCGCAAACAAAGAATTTAAAAGCGCACCGCGTCTCATCACCCGTTCAGAGGGAATGTACCTTTGGAACCAGCATGGTGACAGACTGGTAGACGGTTCCTCCGGCTTGTTCAATGTGCCAGCAGGCCATGCGCGCAAGTCGATTGCGGATGCCGTTCATGCGCAGATGATGCAGAACGGATACACAGCGCCCTTCCAGCTGGGCCAGCCGACATCCTTTGAGTTTGCGGCAAAACTCACCAAAATTATGCCAGAGCCTTTCAATCACGTGTTCTTTGTGAATTCAGGATCGGAGGCCATCGATACCGCGCTGAAAATGGTCATGGCCTATCATCGTGCAAACGGTGCTGCACAGCGCACTCGCTTTGTCTCCCGTGAGCGGGCGTACCACGGCGTGAATATGGGCGGTGTCTCTTTGGCTGGTATGGTCAAAAACCGCGAAACTTTCCCGGTTGTCATGCCAAACATCGTCATGATGCGCCATACGTGGAACGAGGAAAACGCCTTCACAAGAGGCCAGCCGGAAACCGGTGTGGAACTGGCAAATGATCTGCAGCGCTTCTGCGAGACCTATGGTGGCTCCACAATCGCCGCTGTGTTCATTGAGCCTGTTGCGGGCTCCACTGGCACGCTCGTCCCGCCAAAAGGCTATCTGGAGCGCGTGCGCCAGATCTGTGATGAGCACGGCATTCTGCTGGTGTTTGATGAAGTGATCACTGGCTTCGGCCGTCTTGGCAAACCGTTTGCAGTGGATGCGTTCAACGTGATGCCAGATATCATCACATTGGCAAAAGCACTCACCAACGGAGCAATCCCGATGGGGGCCGTTGCAGCGTCGGATCAGGTTTATGAAACCATCACCGAAGCAGCGCCAGAAAATGCCATCGAGTTCTTCCATGGCTACACATATTCGGCACACCCGGCAGCCTGTGCAGCAGGTTTGGCGACGCTTAAAATTTACGAGGAAGAAGGCCTGTTCGAACGAGCAGCTGAGCTGAGCGATTACTTCCTTGATGCAATCTGGTCCCTGCAGGATATCCCGATTGTGAAGGATATCCGAGGCTACGGGCTTATGGGCGGTGTAGAGGTTCACCCGCTTCCCGGCAAACCCGGCATCCGCGGCAACGAGATGCAAAAGCAGCTGTTCTGGAACGGCTGTCACGCCAAATGGACGGGGGACACAGCCATCCTGGCGCCAGCGTTTATTGCAGAGCGAAGTCATGTCGATGAGATCGTAGACGCAATGAGGAAAACGCTCATAGCTGAATAGATCGAAAAAATTATTGTTTTGAGAAGAGCACATTTGTGCTCTTCTTTTGTTTTTCAAATTGGTTGAGGGGAGGCGATCAATGACGAAGTCTATTCCGCAAAATGCGCGTGTCGTGATCATTGGTGGCGGTATTGCCGGGTGTTCAGTTGCATATCATCTGGCAAAGCTTGGTTGGCAGGACATCGTGCTGCTGGAGCGCAAGCAGCTCACGTGCGGCACCACCTGGCATGCTGCAGGGCTGATCGCCCAATTACGCGCATCCAAAAACATGACGCGCCTCGCCAAATACTCGCAGGAGCTCTATGGCGAGCTGGAAGCTGAAACCGAAATCGCGACAGGTTTCCGCCGCAACGGATCAATCACAGTTGCCTTAACCGAAGAACGTCGCAGCGAGATCCTACGCTCAGCCGCAATGGCGCGGGCGTTTGGGGTGGAAGTAGAAGAGATCACCACCTCAGAATTGTTGGACCGCTACCCCTATGTAAATGCGCAGGATGTTACAGCAGCTGTCTACCTGCCAAAGGATGGGCAGGGTGACCCGGGCAACATCGCGCTTGCTCTTGCCAAAGGCGCCCGCCAACGCGGAGCACAGGTGTTTGAAGGTGTCAAAGTCACAGGCATCGCTAAGAAGAATGGTGCTGTCTCGGGTGTCTCTTGGCAGCGAGATGGCAGTGATGAGCAAGGTCACATCGCAGCTGACTATGTGGTCAACTGTGCAGGTATGTGGGCGCATCAACTGGGCAAAATGGCTGGCGTCAACGTGCCGTTACATGCCTGTGAGCATTTCTACATGGTCACAGATAACATCGTGGGCCTCCCACAACTCCCCACGCTGCGCGTGCCAGATGAATGTGCCTACTACAAGGAAGATGCCGGCAAAATCCTGCTGGGCGCGTTTGAGCCAACTGCCAAGCCGTGGGGCATGCAGGGCATCTCGGATGATTTCTGTTTTGACCAACTGCCAGAAGATATCGAGCACTTCGAGCCCATCCTGGAACAAGCGGTCAACCGTTTCCCTGAGTTGGCAGTGACTGGCATTCACACCTTCTTCAATGGCCCTGAAAGTTTCACACCGGATGATGCCTATCATCTGGGTGAGGCGCCGGAACTCAAGAACTTCTTTGTTTGTGCTGGCTTTAATTCCATTGGCATTCAATCCGCTGGTGGTGCAGGTATGGCGCTCGCCCATTGGATGGAGCATGGCCATCCACCCTTTGATATTTCCGATGTTGATATCCGGCGCATGCAGCCGTTCATGGGCAACAAAACGTTCCTCTATCAACGCTCGAAAGAAACGCTCGGCCTGCTATATGCCGATCACTTCCCCTTCCGCCAGAAAGCCACGGCACGCGGTGTCCGTCGCTCTCCGCTGCATGAGCATCTCAAACAAGCTGGCGCAGTCTTCGGTGAAGTTGCAGGCTGGGAGCGCGCCAATTGGTTTGCCGATCAAGGGCAAGACCCGACCTACGAATACTCTTGGAAGCGCCCAAACTGGTTTGAGAACTCCAAGCGTGAGCACCTCGCCATCCGCAACAATGTCGGCCTCTATGACATGTCCTCTTTCGGCAAAATCCGCGTTGAAGGCCCGGATGCGGAAAGCCTGCTCAATCATATGTGCGGTGGAGATATGTCCGTGCCTGTCGGCAAAATTGTCTACACGCAGTTCCTCAATGAACGAGGTGGTATTGAAGCCGATCTCACCGTCACGCGCCTCTCAGAGACTGCTTATCTACTCATAACTCCAGCAGCCACTGTTATCCGGGAACTCAGCTGGCTCAATAAGCACAAGGCTGGCGCCAGTGTGGTCATCACCGACATCACAGCAGGCGAGGCTACGTTGGTGGTGATGGGGCCAAACTCCAGAGAGCTGCTCTCCAAAGTCTCCAATCACGACTGGTCCAACGAGAACCATCCATTCGGAACCATGCAGGAGATCGAACTCGGCATGGGATTGGCCCGAGCCCATCGTGTGTCCTATGTGGGAGAACTGGGCTGGGAGCTCTATGTCTCAACCGACATGGCTGCCCATGCTTATGAGACACTCGTGGAAGCAGGCGCCGATATCGACCTGAAACTCTGCGGTCTCCACGCAATGGATTCCCTGCGCATCGAAAAAGGCTTCCGACATTTCGGTCACGATATCACCGAGGAAGATCATGTTGTGGAAGCAGGTCTCGGCTTTGCTGTCAGCACCAAGAAACCATCCTTCATCGGCAGAGACGCAGTCTTGCGAAGGAAAGAAGAAGGCCTCTCATCCCGAATGCTGCAGTTCAAGCTGAAAGATTCAGAACCACTTCTGCATCACAACGAACCAGTCCTGCGCGATGGTGAGATCGTCGGTTACCTCACCTCCGGCAACTACGGCCACACTCTGGGCGGTGCCATTGGCCTTGGCTACGTGCCATGCAAAGGCGAGACAAT
This sequence comes from Pseudovibrio sp. Ad46, assembly GCF_001623065.1. NCBI lineage: Bacteria > Pseudomonadati > Pseudomonadota > Alphaproteobacteria > Hyphomicrobiales > Stappiaceae > Pseudovibrio > Pseudovibrio sp. Ad46. The sequence goes on from NZ_LMCG01000019.1 coordinate 66,722, forward strand.
CAAAGACATGCTTGCATCCAGCTACCAGATCGATGTTGAAGGCACACTTTACGACGCCGAAGCATCCTTCAAACCGATGTACGACCCCAAGAGCCTGCGTATGCGCGGTGTGAAGGAACTGGAAAGCGCATAACTCAAGACAACACCTCGCACGGCGTGCGAGGTGTTCTTCTAATCTGATAGGTGCGATGCTGCTGCTTAAATATGCTCAGCTTTAAAGTACTCGACCCAGTTAGCGATCTCTTTTGCAGCATCTGCAGCTGTCAGTTCAGTAACATTCAGCTCCATAAAATGTTCTGCATCTTTACCGAGGAGGCCCCTTGCTCTTTGGTGGTTTTGAGCTGCGTAGTCAGCATCACGCGGTTTGCGCTTCAGGTCTCTATCTGAACTCTGAATGCGCCGCTGGTTTTCTTCCAGCTCACAATGCACATGCACAACAAGGAGGGGACCGCGAGATAGCGAGAGCTGTTCAAGGCCAGCCCAGTACTCTTCGCAAAATGCACTCCCAACGGTCAGAGCTTCTGTCATGACCACAGGTACACCGGCAGGCAGCTGGCAAATAAGATCATCAGCAAGGCGACGAACAGCCTTAATACTCTCGTAAAAAGCAGGTGTTTTCCGTTCAGTCAGAGCGAAGGCTAGATTCCAGACGGTGTGATTGTCTAAGAGACGGGCATCTATAGTGTCCGCTAACTCTCGGCCAATGCTCAGCTTCCCAACACCGGGATAGCCATTCAAAACGATAAGCATAATGAAGGTTCCAGAAGAGGTGTAGCACTAGCAGGCCGAAGAGGGATGCATATGAGAAAGTGCACTGGTGAGCCTATTCGAAGCTTGATCTTCAGGCAACCTCCGTTGGTGGGCAGACGCTTTAAAAGAAAAAAGCCCGGGCAGCTTTGCACTGCGCGGGCTTTAAGGTTCATGCCCCTCTCAGAGGAGGCGAGACGGGCACTGCTGGGGGACTTACGCGAGTTCTTGTTCGCGCATATCTTCCGCGTTGATGCCAGCGACAGCAACAGGTGCTTTCATGGCGTCTCTGCGGAAAGGCTCACCAAGTTCCTGGTTGAGGATCACCTCAATGAACGTGGTCTCGTTACGTTCCATCTGGCCCTCAATGGCGTCATTCAGGGTCTTGGTCAGCTCATCAGTGCCGAACACCTGAATGCCCTTCAGGCCGCAAGCTTCTGCAATCTTGGCGTATTGCACTTCTAGATTAAGTTCAGTGCCAACGAAATTATCATCGTACCACAGTGTCGTGTTGCGCTTCTCCGCGCCCCACTGATAGTTGCGGAAGATCACCATGGTGATTGGTGGCCAGTCATCACGACCACACGCGGTCATCTCGTTCATGGAGATACCAAAGGCACCGTCACCGGCAAACCCAACCACTGGCACGTCAGGACGCCCAATCTTTGCGCCCAAAATGGCAGGCAAGCCGTAACCACAAGGCCCGAATAGACCCGGAGCAAGATACTTCCGCCCCTCATCAAAACTCGGGTAGGCGTTGCCAATGGCGCAGTTGTTGCCAATGTCAGAGGAGATAATCGCTTCTTTCGGCAGTGCTGCCTGAATAGCGCGCCATGCCATGCGTGGAGACATCTTCTGAGGCTCGCGGGTACGGGCGCGCTCGTTCCAGCTTGTGCCCGGATCATCATCCTCGTGATCCATGGAAGAGAGCTCCTGCAACCACGCGGACTTCGCATGATGCACCAGTGCTTCCCGGTCTTCACGCCCTTCATTACCTGCGTGATCCGCCAGTTCTTCAAGGATCTGCTCCGCCACAGCACGAGCATCTCCTTGAATGCCGACACTTACCTTCTTGGTCAGCCCGATGCGGTCAGAGTTGATGTCCACCTGAATGACCTTAGCGTCCTTCGGCCAGTAATCCATGTCGTAGCAAGGCAGAGTAGAGAACGGATTGAGCCGCGTCCCAAGAGCCAGCACCACGTCCGCTTTCGAGATCATCTCCATGCCCGCTTTTGAGCCGTTATAGCCAAGCGGACCGACGGAAAGCGGGTGATTGCCGGGGAATGCATCATTGTGCTGATAGCCACAACAGACCGGTGCACTCAGCTTCTCCGCCAAAGCAGCAGACGCCTGAATAGCGCCACTCAGCACAACACCTGCGCCGTTCAAAATGACAGGGAACTTTGCATCAGACAGCAGCTCAGCAGCCTTCTTGATGGACTGCACACCACCACGCGGCTTTTCCATGCGCACGATCTGCGGCAGCTCGATGTCGATCACCTGTGTCCAGAAATCACGCGGTATGTTGATCTGAGCTGGAGCGCACCCACGCCAGGCTTTCTCAATCACACGGTTCAGCACTTCCGCAATACGGGAAGGATCACGAACCTCTTCCTGATAGCAAACCATATCTTCAAACAGAGCCATCTGCTCTATTTCCTGAAAGCCACCTTGTCCGATGGTCTTGTTGGCTGCCTGCGGGGTAACAAGCAGCAGGGGTGTATGGTTCCAGTAGGCTGTCTTGATCGGTGTTACAAAATTGGTAATGCCTGGACCGTTCTGAGCAATCGCCATGCTCATCTTACCGGTTGCGCGGGAGTATCCATCCGCGCTCATGCCTGCGTTACACTCGTGGGCGCAATCCCAAAACTTGACACCTGCGGCAGGAAAGAGATCCGAAACTGGCATCATGGCAGAACCGATAATGCCAAAGGCGTTATCAATTCCGTGCATCTGAAGCACTTTTACAAAGGCCTCTTCGGTCGTCATTTTCATGGCACAAGTCCTCCCCATCACGTCACAGGCACGGCTGTGATCTGCACATTCTGATATGCAGTCAAGCCTAGCCTGAGCCAGCGGAGGGGTTTAGGGCCAGATTCCGCTATAGCATTGGTCAGTTGTGTAGAAGGTATTGAAGATGCAGCGGAATGCCATCGCCCATATCAAGCAGAGCAGCGCTAGCTTACGTCAGCGCTGACGGAAACAAGGCTGGCATTCATCAATCCTCGCAGGGAGTTACCAACATAGACAGCATCCGCTGAGCGCAAATCGTGCACAGTCAGATCCGCTTCCTCTGCATATCCATGCTCCAGCAAACCAGCGCGGAAAACTCCCGGCAATAACCCATGCGTAAGAGCAGGGGTGAGCAACTTGCCGTCTTTGCGGATAAACAGATTGGTGAAGCTGCCTTCAGTCAGATATCCAGCTTCATTGAGGAAAATGACCTCAGAACATCCATAGTTAGCAGCATACTCTGCGCGGGTTTGATCGTAAAATCCGCGCTGGCTGGTTTTGTGGAACAGGAACCGGTCCTGTGAATGCACATGCTCGTCTGCAAGGCAGATCCGCCAGTCATCCCCGCTTGCTGCCGGCATTTCCTGCGCCGTCAGCATGAACTGTCCGTCTTCATAAAGATCAAGCCGAACCCGCATATTGCGATCAAACACTACAGCATGGTCTGAAAGCACGCTCAACGCCTGATCTAAGTTCCAGTTGAAACCGAAGTAAGATGCGCTGTCGGCCATCCGTTGCAGATGACGTTCCAGCAACGTATAGCCTTCGTCAGGCGTCCAACCCATAGTTTCAAACAAGGTGAAACGCTCTTCTGACGCCTTCAGGAAGTTCAGTTTCAGCAGACATTCATCATATTCAGGTGACGCACCGGAATCGAATACAACACCCGAGCCTGTCCCCATTTCAGCAGCGCCATCCTCGTCAATCACCAGAGTGCGGATCGCCACATTGAAGGTGAAATCGCCATTGGGCTCAATCATTCCAATGGAGCCGGTGTAGATCCCGCGCGGGCTCTTTTCCAGCTCATCAATGATCTCCATAGCCCAAAGCTTCGGCGCTCCGGTGATGGAACCACACGGAAACAGCTCTTCAATAATCTCGGGTAGTTCAGCTCCATCCACCAGCTCGCCAGTGGTGGTAGAAGTCATCTGGAACAGGCTACGGTACTGCTCAACCTCACAGTGAGACGGAACACAAACACTACCTGCTTTGGTGATGCGAGAAAGGTCATTGCGCATCAGATCAAGGATCATGGTGTTCTCGGCGCGTGATTTCACATCACTCTGCAGCCAGTCCTGAACACGCGCATCTTCTTCGCTCGTGCGCCCACGCTGAGCTGTGCCCTTCATCGGGCGTGTCGTCAGTTGTTTGCCCTTGCGCTCCAAAAACAGTTCCGGAGAAATTGAGAGAACTTTCTGGTCACCCAGATGCAAAAGGGCAGCATATCCAACCGGTTGCTGGAACAGCAGATTGTCAAACAAGGCAGCTGCGCTTCCAGTCTGCTCAAGCTCTGCACGCATGGTCAGGTTGATCTGGTAGATGTCACCTTGTGCCAGATGCTGCTGTGTTTTGGCAAAAGCGCTCTCATAGTCGCCTTTGCTCATATCAAACTGGTTGATGTGAATGGAAGGGGCGGCTTCATTGCCTGCAGCCTCAACCAACCATTGGGCTTCTTCATCTCGGGTCAAAAGCTGAGGTGCATCGTAGACGCCAAACCAGGCAAGAGGCACATTGCCTGTGCCCTTGAAGCGCTGCTTCAGCTTCTCTTCAAACGCAAAACCAAATTCATAGGAGAAGAAGCCAGCCAGATAGTGACCCGCTTTGCGCTCTTGTTCCAGTTGCTGAAGAAACTGAGGGACCTCAGAAAGAGTTTGGCAGGTCAGCACGTGCTTTGGGGCTTGGAAGAGACGCGCAGGCTCATGACTAAGCCTGTCGACAAAAAGTACTGTTCCAAACGCAAACTGCGCCATACCTGTCCATTCTTATTTGGGTTACCCTTATTAAGAATGCTCAATACCAGCCCGTCAGACCAAGGCAATCATAAAATTGTCTCCAAGTCCGTTTCTTGAGTAATTTTGCGTAAATTGTGATCAATTTCAGCCCAAATATCCGAAAATTCACCTCAAGGCAGCCGTTTCAGAAGAGCAGAAGCGTCGCTCAAACGCAAAACGGGCCACCAAGGTGACCCGTTTCATCAGAATTTGTAGCGCACATTAAGCAACGTCGTGGAAGAAGCGCTCCAGCGTGTCGTGAACTTCATTGAGATCACCATCAACCTTATTGGCTTTCTCAGTCACTTCGAATACGGAGCCTGTCGCCTCGTTCATAGCTTCGCTCAGGCTGGCAATGCTCTGGGAAACTGCCATGGTACCATCAGCTGCAGCTGCAATATTAGCTGAGATCTCATTGGTCGCATCACCCTGCTGAGTAATTGCCTCAGCAATCGCGCCAGTATGGGCGTTCACATCATCCATGGTCAAAGTGATGGAGCCAATTGCGTCCACAGCTTCCCGGGTTCTGCCCTGAATTGCGGACACCTGAGACGCGATCTCTTCAGTCGCTTTGGAGGTCTGGTTAGCCAGCTCTTTCACTTCCGCGGCAACAACTGCAAAGCCTTTACCTGCTTCACCGGCGCGGGCCGCTTCAATGGTGGCGTTGAGGGCCAGCAGATTGGTTTGCTCTGCAATCGCCTGAATGAGCGTTACAACTTCGCCAATGCGGCTTGCAGCTTCTGCAAGGCTGCCAATGGTGTCATTGGTCTCCTGCGCACCGCGGGTTGCAGCTTCAACCATGTCGTTGGCCTGTGCAATCTGGCGTGCGATCTCGGAAATGGAGGAGGAAAGCTCTTCGGAAGCAGCAGAAACGGTCTGAACATTGCCGGATGCTGAATCCGAGGAGGAAACAACTTCAGTGGTATGACCAGAACATTTATGCGTCGCATTCTCCAGACCTTTGGAAGCAGATACGATGCTGTGAGTGTTTTGTGAAAGGCTCTTCAGTTGCACATCCACCACGTCACGCAGACCGGAAATGTGTTTTTCAAAGAATGCGATACGTTCGGATTGCTCTGCAATCTTCTGTTCGTTCTCTGCAACTTCAGCTGCAACCACTGTAGCTTGTGCGGAAGCAGCATTGTCTGCCGCGTTAGAAGCTTCAGCATCGTCCTGACCGCTCAGGAAGGCCATCGTCACACCAGCAAGAAGAACCAGAATGATGAGGTTACCAGACATGGTGCTCTGATCACTCACGAGGAAGTCAGGCAAAACGAACAGGCTACCAAGAAGATAAATTGCGGAAATTGCAAGGAAACTGCCAAGCGCGCCGCCATTGCGAGAAGAACCCAAAACAACCACCGGGGCAAAGAACAGGATGTTGAAGTCCACTTGCCAGCCTTCTGCATATCCACCAAGAGCAGCAGCAGTGCTTGCAACCGCGGCCAAAATGGCGAGGCAAATGCCGGAAGCCAGGTCAGCTGCACCGGATTCCTTGTCTTTCAGCCACAATGCGGTTGGAATAGCCGCAAGAAGGAAAGCTGCTCCCGAAAGAATGCTCATTGTGCCGGTATCACCAGCCCAGCTCATCCCAAAGCTCAGGAGAGCAAGAACCCAACCCAAGGCAATCGGCCAACTGGTTGAACCCGTGTCAGATTGGCCTACCTCTTCTTCAAATCCGACTGCAGCACTCATTTCAGGTCTTCCCTTAATTGTATTGGTGCATGACACACCCAAATACATCCACCCAATTATTAAACGCATTCTGAATTTATAACTCTTTGATAGCAAAGAGGAATGCGCACAACCTCAAGCAGTCAGACGACACAATTACAGTCGTGAACCACTTGGTTGAATGAAAGAAATAATACGCACGAAAGGGCGAAATCACACAGCAATCGCCTCTAAAAGAGGCGGCCCTCAAAATTGAATTGCGTAAATTACTCCATTCAAATCTTAGTTGTAATTTGTATAAGATTTATGCTTAAGAGAAGCTTAATGGAGCGGAAGGGAAGTGTAAAAAGCAAAGAACACCGAAGCGTTCACTCCGGTGTTTCTGCGTTGAAAATAAACTGAAATCAATAAAAAAACTAAACCAGTAAAATTAAGCCTTAGGCTGGTTCGTTCTCTTCAACCTGTTCATCTTCCATTGGATCATCATAGCAAAAGCGTGTGCAAGCAGAGCTTTCCACGTCATTCAGGATGAACTTGAGGAGAGAGGAGAGGTTGTCCAATTGGCTCTCATCGATGTCACCGAGCAGCGCATGAGCTGCTTTACGGCGCGCCTCAGCCACTTCAACGGCCTTACGCTTACCACGAACGGTGAGTTCTACCATAACTTCCCGGCCTCTGCGGCGAAGACGTCGGACCAACCAGTCTTTCTCAAGACGGTCAATCAGGCGCACGGTGGCGGAATGGCTTAAACGAACTTCTTTCGCAACTGTACCGATGGAGATGGCCGGAGAGCGTCGCATAATAAGAAGAGCCGCGACGGCACTTGTTGAAAGATCTCCGTAAGCATCAACACTCGCATCTTCAAGTGCTGTACTTACCGCGGAAAGTTGGTCTGCAATATGATTGGTTCTCATCATAAATTAAATCTCTAAAATACTGTCCTGACGATTCTGACTTAGCGTCATTAGAGTTAATCCTAAAACTGCAATTTAACAAATGCAAGTTTAATAAAATTGAAAATAATAAGTATTTCGAAACCATGCAACCTGCAAAATCAATAAAAACCGCCGATTTGGTCCCTGATTATTAGCAGGTTGCAATTATCCATAAATTATTTTTGATCACCTATTGCTTAGGGGATTGGGGCGAAACCGGCAATGGGCAGGTCGCACCTGTGCCCGAAAGGCCACAGTATCCATCTGGATTCTTTGCCAAATATTGTTGGTGATATTCTTCAGCGTAATAGAATACGTCGAGAGGACCGATTTCCGTGGTAATCCCTGCGTTTTTGCCGATTTCCTTAAGGGCATCCTGATAAGACTTGGCTGTTTCTTTAGCCGTCTCAATATCTGCCTCACTCGTCAAATAAAGTGCAGATCTATACTGTGTCCCCACATCGTTGCCCTGCCGCATTCCTTGCGTTGGGTCGTGACGCTCCCAAAATACCTTCAAAAGTTGTTCCAGAGAAATTTCTTCTGGATTGTAGACCACTTTTACAATTTCGGTGTGACCGGTCTGACCAGTACACGTTTCGTGGTAGGTCGGATTCTTTGTTGCACCACCTGCAAAGCCAACAGCTGTTACATACACACCAGGCAGTTCCCAGAAGGCGCGTTCAGCACCCCAGTAACACCCCATGCCCACATAGAGCTCTTTCATCCCTTCAGGATATGGCCCATTCAGATCATGACCATTCACGAAGTGCTTTCCGGGAGTCATGATTGGTGTATCCCGGCCTGGCAGCGCTGTACCTGTATCCGGCATTTTAAACTTGTTTGAGAGCATTCTGAGAAACGACATATTCACTTACCTGTAAGAACTCTGCATCACAGCAGGGTTGTGCTGATGCGACGCCGCTTGTCGCCATACCATAGCATAATTAGTCCGAGAGGTCCGAATATAACCCACGGCGGCATGAGCAAAAGGCTTTGAATAATCGGATCCCAGAGAAGAGGGCTCACGTACCGCTGGATGGCCGCCTGGGATGCATTGAGCGTTTCTGGTGACAGATCAAACCAGATCAATCCCAGTGGTGAAGAGGTCCAGCTGGAGGTCGCAATGCTCTTAGTGGCATCCACGACAAATGAGACCAGCGCTATGGCGACAAACCACACACCTATAAAACGCAGAAAAAATCCAACCACGTGTCTGCTTCCTTTTTCTGTCAGCTATCTTTTAAACTCGCAATGAGCCTGCGTGTATCCACAGTACCTCATGCAATCTAAGGTGCAACCTATCAGAACAAGCATGCCAGACGCTCTTAAATTCCAGTCAAAACTGCGTAATGGATTGTGATTGGTTGCCCGTAGACAGGCAGAAAAATGCCTTTGTTTTCATTCTGGTTCCACAGAGTGGGGATACATGGCAAAAAAATCGAAAAGACCTCTTGCGCCCCCCAATAGTTTTGCATATACCCCCTCTCACGCCGCCGGGCATACCCGGTGAGCGGAATGCGGAGAGGTGGCCGAGTGGTCGAAGGCGCACGCCTGGAAAGTGTGTAGGCGGGGAACCGTCTCCAGGGTTCGAATCCCTGTCTCTCCGCCATTACCATTTCTTTTCCCTTACATCTCAGTTGTTTAGTAGACGTTTTGTCCAGCTCATTTGAGTTGGTTGGACAATTATCTGTTCTCGTCTTGTGCTTTCAGGCTTCCAATTGCCTGAGTGGCTAAGCGCTGTTGATCAGCTGCCGCGGTATAGATTGTCAGCTCCTTCAAGCTTTGGTGTCCTGTCAGGGCTTTAATCACGTCTGCTGAACAACCTGCTTCTGCCAGTCTTCGTGCTGCTGCTTTGCGCAAACCATGGGGAGAGCAGTTAGATAATCCCGCTTCTTTCGCCCTGTCTCTGAACCAGTTTCCAAAGCCTGCCACTGAGAATGGTTTTCCAAACTCGGTGACAAGGAAGGTCATGTTCGTCTTTGGTGTTTGTGAAAGTGCTTGCTGGAGGGTGCTGTGCAGAGGAATCGAGAGTGCAGTTCCTGTTTTCTGCTGTGTGACCCGCAAGTTGCTTCCTGAAATATGCTGCCATCCCATGGTCACGACGTCAGAACGCCTTTGTGCAGTGTAAAGAAGCAAAGTGAGAGCAAGGTATGCCTTGCTGCCTTCAGGGTGCTGTTTTGTGAACTGCTCTATTTCTTCCTCAGTCCAACTATGAAAGCCTTCTGTCTTCTTCCTGAAGCCCTTCACTCCACGCGCTGGATTGTTGGCGATCATTCCCAGATCCATGGCAACGTCGAGCAGGATCTTCAGGAGAGATAGAACCCGATTTGCAGCTTGTGGCCTGTCTTCCATCTCTCCGAGTAGTTTCTTGATGTGTCTGCGTTCCAGGCGGCGTATAGGAAGCTTGCCAATCCTTTCCCTGAGCTTTTCGATAACTCCTCGGTAGGTGTGCTTGGTGCTGTCTCGTAAACCGAGGAACTCAGGTGAACGATAGTAGGCAACGCAGAGAGCATCAAAGCTTCCTGGCTTCGTGCGCTCTGCTGCTATGTTGGCGCTCTGTGTTTTCACCCCTTCCAGTGCGCCGTAATACTGGCGCATGAAATCGTCGCCATAGGGTGTGCCTGTCAGATAGGTTGAGAACCCTGACTTGCGGAAACGGACACGGCGGGTGCCGTGCCTGTCTTTGTTCCAGCTGCAATATTGCGGCAGTCCGCTTCGGTTCCGTCTCATAGGAGGTCGTCCCAAGGATTAGGAGTATTGTCATTCACCTCTTGCTTGAGTGGCTCCATGACAATCTCTTGGGTTTCCGGTCGGATCGTGACGCGCAGCTGTTCGGGAGCAATACCAACCTTCTCAGCTGCCTTGTAAGCCCTAACAACATCAGCCTGTTTAAATGGAACTGTTTGCCGTGCCATGCTTGCTCCTATGCTGAGTAACCGCTGAGGCGAGTGCGTACGCTTGGTTCTGCTGGGCCTGCTGCCAGCACTGCTGCCCCAACTTTCAGATTGTCTGATGCAGTGGTGGTGAGACGCTTCTCAGCGTTATCCCAGTAAAGAGGTTCACCCTGAGCAACCTGCTCACTGTCGGTCTTGGGAAGCTCAAACACCCCCTGCATGACCGTCTCAACATCCTCACCAGAGGCCGCATTGGTTGCGACAACACCAAACAGAGAGCCAACTTGCAGACCATCGCCACTGGAAACGTCATGTGGGGCAGTCAATGTGATGGCAACGCCATCTTGAATGTAATTCCTCATGTGCAATCTCCGCGCCTAAGCGCCTTTACTTGAAATGATACGAACCCGACGAACTGTGCGACCTTGGCTTGCTGCAATCTTCCTGTTCAGGTCTGCGAGCGCTACTGCCATTTCGCTGTCAGATTTATAGGTGACTTCATCGCGACCAAAGCGAACGGTTTTGACACCCTTGGCTCTTTTCTTTTCCAACTTGTCACGACAAGCAATCAGCTCTTCCAGAGTGGCCATTACTTGCCCTCGTTCATTTGCCATCCGCGCCAGTCGCCGAAGCAGGCACCGAAGTCGAGACGAACTTTGATCTTGATGCCATCAATCTCAAATCCGGCTTTGGTTTCTGTCTGTGGTCCTGGCTCACCTTCCAGATAGGCGTATTCTAGGCCATCCATCTGGCTATGGCTGGTTGCCAGATACCAACGATCCGGATTGTTGAAGCGGCCTTCCACCACCATTCCCAGATCAGAGAACGGGTTCACATCGTCGATGCGGTTTGGTGTGATCTCGGCAAGTAGCTTCTGTGCCAGTGTCTCCAGCTCGGCTGGAATAATCAGATGGCGAGGGGAGAGATTGAGGCGCTTGCCGGACAGGCTCACCTGGTGGCGCAGTGCCTGACGCAATACAGAGAGTGTTTCAATGGACGGCTTGCCCTTGGTCTGCGCAAGGTTGCGGTGTCCTGCATGGAAAACCGGATTACCGTCTCCCATCTTTGGGCCTTTGCCACCATTCATCTCCAGCAACTTGATGAAGAACTCTGCTTCAAAGTCTGCTGCTGCAATGCCTAGTCTGCGCGGTAGGTCGTTCAGAGCGCCAAGGTCATCGTTGATGAGTGCTTGGCGAGTGACACCGATCATCCGTCCGAAGGTGTCGATTTTGAAGCTTTCGGCGCTCTCGCTCATGGTGCCGTGTTTGTATTCACCATGCTCGTTGAGCTTCTCCAGATCCGGCGCTTCAGAAAGGATAATTCGGTGCTTTGCGCGGAAGTCTTTCACGGTGGTTTGTCGTGCCAGTTTCTTCAAAGCGCTTGGCACACTCTCATAGGATTGACGCAATGTCCGCCCCACGGTGTTTCCCATGATGAGGGGAAAGTCACTGGTAGAATGGAGGGCTCGAGAGACAATCGTTGCCTGGGAAAGGGCCGTGGTTGAAACATTGGCATTGCGCAGACAATCGCGAGCCATCTCCGGAATAGACATTCCGATGAAGTCGCGGGCGCTGTCCTCCGGCTTATGGGTTGGGTCAATGCGCGTCATCATGGCGTCGGCCATGCGTTCGGCGCGTGTATGTGGATCGGTGTGATCTGCGAGAATTTGCACCGATTGCGTCCGGATCGGCGGTGTCGTCCGCTTCTCGGCCTCGGTAATTGCGGCGGCTCGGATCTCGTCCAGTGTAGCTGAGCTGTCGATCTGGCTGTCAGTCCACTCAGTGGTCAGGTTCAATGTCCCTGCGATAGAGCGGATCTGCTGGTTGCGTTGTGCCATGTCTGGCGTGGGTGTTTTGGGTGGTTCCTGCGAGTTGGGTTGGTTCTCCGTTGGCATTGCTCTGATCCTTGCGTCCGGGTCCGCTGGCACACTGACAAAGCTGACTTCTCTTGGTTTGAACTGGGTGATGGTGCGAATGGAGCGTCCGGTGTCCGGATCTCTGCTGTCCGCCCATTTCTCTATCTGGTAGCCGATGGAAACGCCTGTAATCATTCCCTCGCGAATGTCGGCAATCACTGGGTTGGCACGGCTGTCAGATGTAAACTTGATGGTGACGATGATGCAGCCGTTGTCCGTTCGTGCTGCTGTCACGGTGCCCAGAACGGCACTCAGGCTGTCCTGGCGATGGCTGTCTAAAACCGGAAGGCCGATAAAGGCTTCCGCTGTGGTGGCTGTGGGTTCCAGTCGCTCGATGTAAGCGCCACGGTCCACGCTGCCAAAGGCGGTGGCGGTTGCCTCGACGGTCCGCTGCTTTTCGTCGAGGCTGGAGGATTTGAAAGTCAGATCACGGGTGAGGAAGGCTGGGGCATTCATGCGGCTTTTCCTGAAGTTGAGGGAGCGGGGTTGGTGCCAGCGGACATCTGTTGACCAATACCCCGCTCCCTGTCTGTGTCGCGTTTGCGCTCCTCGTCGATTTCTTCGACAGAGAAGCCGCGCTGCGCGACAACCCGGGTCCGGCTGGTCAGTCCGTTTTGAATTTCAAGAATGGCGGCTTTGGCGTCTTTTTCAGGGTCTACCCAAGGCCATGCGGGTGGCAGGTACTCGGCAGCATGAAAAGCTTCCGGCTCTGCAGAATAGGCGCCTAGATCCAGCGTGCCCCGCACGGCCAGCAATCCCACAAAGCGCTCATAGATCGGCTGTAGAAACTGCTTGACCAGAACAAGGTGCTGGACGCTCTCCACCTTGCGGCGAAACTCTAGCAGGGCGGCGCGGCTGGAGGAATAATTGGAGTTGGAATAGTCGCCTGTCAGCTGCTCGTAGGTGATGCCAAGCCCTGCTGCCATGGCTCTCAGCTGCCACTGGATGAAGGCAGGGAAGTCTTTCACGTCTGGCAGGTTGGGGAACTCGATATCCGATCCCGGTGGCAGGAAGTGTAGGGCTCCCGGTTCCATGCCAGTTTCCAGCAGGCCGTTCTTTTGCTCGCCATCGAATGGATTGGCTTGACCGTTGACGTCTCTCACAAAGCCAGCAAACAAGGCCGCAACCCGCTGGCGTTCCAGTTGGGCATCTTCGTAGCTGTCCAGTGATTGAGCGCGGAGCAGAACGGGGGAGAGCCATGAAAGGCCGCGCACTTGTCCTGGCTCCAGCGGAACAAACACATGCAGCATATCTTCGGCAGGCACGCGGATGTGTCCAAGGTTTTGCAGCAGGGCGGTGCCACGACGGCGGGGCAGCACGTGGTAGGCGATGCGCTTGCCATCTGCATCAAACTCGACGCCCGCGAAAATGTGGCCTTTGCCTTCCAGCTCGCGGAATAAAGTGGCGTCCACCATGTCGGCGGGGATGAGCTTTAGTTTCAGGTCTGTGCCGCTCTGCACCAGCTGGATGAAGCTTTCGCCCTTTACCACGATCTCGCGCATTGCTTGGGCTTGCAGGCCGTAAAAATCCTGCCGCCCTTCAAAGTCGCAGGTTTCCAGCCAGCTCTCATGGGCTTTCTGGATTGTGTCGCGGATGGTGTCTGTCGGGAATTTGGGGCGGGTGACGATGCCGGCACCGATGTAGTTGGCCACAAGGCCGGAAACAGCGGCGTGTCCCCAAGGGTTGTTGGTGGAGAGCGCAACCCCGCGCTCTTGGATGGTCTTTGATCCGGCTGCGGTCGCCTCGGAAAGATTGCCGATCCCCGCGATGCCCTGCCACCTGTGCCCCCGTCCAGCAGCTTCCAGCCCGATCATCCGGGCGACGAGGTGTTGAAGGCGTTTTGCAAGTGGGCGGCGGGGCTGGATCACTCAATCTCTCCCGCTGCTTTTGCTAGTCGGCTTACGTGACTTGCAATGTCGAAAACGTGGTAATTTGGAAAGTTCTCACCCTCTACAACTCTGCGTTTAATCGCTTTTATCAGCTGCTCAGAACCGTAGACCTCTTCCATATGGACCTCTGAGTTTTCATTCCGGCTACAGATGACGTATGGCGCTTCCCCGGTTCGGACGAGTTCGGTGACCAAGGCAGGGCTACGTGCTGCGATGACCGTAGCAAGCTCCAGCGTGCCATGTGACTGAGTAATGGAATGAAAGATGGCGACCTTGAGGGCATCTATGAATGTGTAGCGGGTCCATCCGCCCTCTTGCTCACTCAGCTCAAAGTGTTGTCTACGTCGCCAAACACGGAGTGTTTCTGTTTTCACACCGCATAGCTTTGAAACTTCTGAAGCGGTGAATGTCCGCTTAAAAAAATGTTGCTTCTCTGGCATGTCGATCTCCTGATTCGTGACAACTGTAACGCTTTACTAAAAGCGGGTCAATAGTCGCGCTTCACAATCCTTCAACGCTGAGGCGATGAGGGCGTAGTCGGGGTCTAGGTGTCCGGCGACTGTCATCTCTTCCAGGAAGAGGCGGAGTTTGGTGACTATGCCGGTGAGGGTTGGGGCGGGGGTGTCGATGAGGTGGCGGTAGGTGGTGGTGACGGCGTCGCTGTAGGGGCGCAGGAGGGCGTCTTCCTCGGCAAAGCTTGCGGATTTGGGGATCTTCAGCTCGCAGTAGTGCTGGCAGGCGGTTTTGTAGCGCTGTGCCAGGTCTGGGAGGGGATCGTGTGGGGTGGCTTTGGCGCTGGGTGTTGCCACCACGGCAATGCTGGCGAGGCTTCCGGTCAGCACCGCGCGGCGGTCCGGGCTTTGGGCGCACTTCTCCCGTTCGCGAAAAAGGTCTTTCATCGCGTTCTCCATGATTGATTGCTAACTATACATCATTGATGTAACCTTACATGAAATAAGTCAACACTAAAAATGTAAGGTGACATTAAAAATGACGATTACACCAGCGCAGTGTCGGGCCGGACGAGCATTGATTGGTTGGTCGCAAGGTGATTTGGAAGAAAAGTCCAGAGTCGCCAAGAAAACTATCGCTGATTTTGAAAGAGGTGTGCGCAATCCATACGCGAGAACTCTTGCTGACTTACAATCTGCAATGGAATCTGCTGGTGTAGAGTTCATTCCAGAAAATGGTGGTGGCGCTGGTGTGCGATTGTCGAAAAATCTAAGGCGTTCACTTTAAAAAACTATCGATGAAAGTATGCTTATGAGTTCAGATAATGATGAGTTTTTCAGAGCGTTAAAGACCGCCAATGTGCTGGTGAATAACTCGACGATTCTTCAAACATCAACGCCAGCATTGTCTACTTTTGCAAATAAAATTAGGTATTTAGAATGGTCGTTAAAGAAATCTGAGCCTAAACTTTTTTCAGATCCAGAAGTGCGTTACCTGAAAAATGGCTTAGATAAGCTAGATGTTTTAACCAATTCATATCAAGCAAATCCACAAGCAGTAAGCCAAACTGATTTTGATAATGCAATTAATGAGTTGCTAATAAAATTTACTCCTCCAAGAAACATAAATATTGAGTACGATAATGTTGGTGAGGTGATTGAGAGTGTTCGGGATAGCTCAAAGTTAATAATAGATGATCTTTCAGCTCAAGTTACCGCTGAAAGATCACACTTGGCTAAACTGCGATCCTCTCAGCGTGAGGTTGAGAAGAAGGTCGATGAACTAAATGCTCTTCTCTCTGAGCAGAAAGGGCGAATAACGAGTTTATCTGACAATTATAATAAGGAGTTTAATGCTGAATTAGAGCAATTTCGGGCGAAGCATGGAGTGCAGCGAGATGACTTCGAGGTACAGTTTCAAAAAATTACAAACGGTATTGAGCTGAGTAATGCTAAGCTAGTTCAACAACGCAGTAATGACCTAGATGACGAGCTAACTGAAATATTGGGAGAGTGCGAGACGGCACGGATGAAGTCTCAAGGGCTCGTAAAAGAAATAAATGATCTTTACGGGATTGCTGGTTCCAATGTTATGTCAGGTGATCTTCTCAAGCAGGCAGGTGAAGAGAGGACAACATACATTTGGTATTCTAGAATTGCCATGTTTTTCTACCTTGCTGCCCCGTCAATTCTATTTTATCTACTTGCGATAAAGAATGGAATTCAGACAGATAATCTCGAAGCTCTGCTGAAACGAGCTCCTTTAGCTGCTGTGTTTTTGATCCCTGCTTGGTACATCAGTGGGCTCGCACAGAAACATCGTAGAGTTGAGGTTGCACTGAGATCGTTAGGACTTAGACTTGCTGCGTTTGAGCCTTACTTAGCCCACTTCGATACTGAAGAGAAAAATGAGCTGAAGAGACAAATGGCAGACAAGTTCTTTGATGCTCAGATTTCTACTGAAACCACCAAGTCATTGAACTCAAAAGAGATTAGCAATTATTTAGATAGCGTTGTGGGGCCAATGGAAAAAATAATTGACGTTGTGAAGAAAAATACTGGTGCAAAGTGAGCTACCTTATCCATTTTGAATAAATAGTAGGTGGTTTTTGTTTCAGCTTAGGACTCCGAGATCCCGCGGAGTCCTGTTGCTTATTTGAACTGAGCAACTCTGCGCAGTCGTCTGGCCTAACGGCCTTCTCACCTAAGGCCTTCACAGCCTGCTCCACCCGAACACCACTCGCCGCCAACCCATGCAGCGCGGCACTGGCATATACCCGACAATCCAGCGGCTCATTCCTGACGCCGCTATCAGCCACCCATTTAATTTTGGCAATGCCGCCCTTGTACACCCGAATGGGCTTTTCGGCGGTGATGCCTCTGAAGTAGTCCAGATCCCGCCCCTCAGGAAAATGGCAGTAGCCTGCGCTGGCGGCTTCTATGCGCAACCGTGAAATGAGCGTGTGTTTGAGGCTGTCCACGCCCACAATGTAAAGCGGGGCTAATTGGCCTGCCTTGAGCTTTGGCGGGCGTTTGGGCCATGCGGGAATGCCCGGGCCACCTCGCCCCTTGATCGCCCACACACGGCGGTTCTGGCGTGGTTGCACATACTCCATCACATTGGGCGTTCTGTGCCCGCCGCTGTCGATTGCTACTGCTGAAATGGGCAGAGGGGGCACGTCTCGTACGTGTGGGTAGCGCTTCAACAGCACAGCATCCAGCTGCTTCCACACTTCCGGAAAGGCTGGATCACCCCAAAGCACCTGATAGTCCAGGCTCCAGCTTTCCTCGCCCTTGCCCCAGCCGACAATCTCCAGCTCCAGCCGGTCATCCTGCGTATCCACGCCCGCCGTGATCAACGCCACCTCATCCGGCAGGATCTCGCCAAACGGCTCGCAGCGGCTCAACAGGCGTTCTGCTTCAATCGGCGCGGTGTCACGGTCCTCATAGGCTTCTCCCAACCGTGTGTTGACGAAGGTTTGCAGCCGTGGCGGATCGCTTTTGACGGTGAGAAACTCCGCTGCCATCTCGCCCCACGTCTCAAAGGGAGAATACAGCCCCGGCAACCAGAACCCCGCCGTGCGGCCATCACCATCCTTGGTCGCCTGCCATTGGCCTTGTGCCAGCATCTTCAGCTTGTGGCGCTCCTCAATCGGCTCCCCGCAATGCTCACAGATGAGCGTTGCTTTCAGCGGTTCGCCCTCCGGCCACTTAATCCGCGCCCACGCAATCACTTGCAGGGCTCCGCAGTGCGGGCAGGGCACAAAGAACTTGCGCTGATCGGATTCCGCATAGGCTTTCTCGATGCGCGATACGCCGGAAAGGGTTGGTGTCGAACAGAGATAAATCTTCTTCTTGCCCGCATAGGTTGCCGTGCGTCGGATCGCCAGTTCCACCGGATCGCCCTCGCCATCTGCATCCACCGGATAGCCGTCCACCTCATCCAGAAAGATATAGCGCACGGGTGTTGAGCGCAGACCTGTTGGCGCGTTGGCGCCCGTCATCACCAGCTCTCCACCCACAAAGCTTTTCATGGCGATGGTGTTGCCCTTCTCTCGGGTTTTTGGCGCGGCCACCTTGGCCTTGAGGGCTGGCGTGTCGTTGATGAGCGGATCGATGCGCGTGCGGCTGTTGCGCTTGAGCATATCCAGCGAGGGCATCACCAGCAGCATCATTCCTGGCGCGTGGTCGATGACATAGCCGATCCAGTTCAGCCCTGCCTCCGTCTTGCCTACCTGAGCGCCCGCCATGAACACCACCCGCTCCACCTGAGAGGCAGTGGACAGGCAATCCATGATCTCGCCCAGATACGGCACCCGCTCCGTTTTCCATCGCCCTGGCTCGGCGCTGGTGGGTGGCAGCTGGCGATAGGCGTTGGCCCACTGGCTGACGGTGAGCTGTCGCTCCGGTGCCAGTGCCTCGCGCCAGATGGCGTCTGCCCATGAGGCGGTGGTGGTGGCGAGGTCAGACATTGGCAAGATCCTTCAGCGGTGTTTCTGCAAGGTCGGCGAGATGATCACGGACGATGCGGTCGAGGATGGCGTAGGTTTCTCGCGGATCGCTGCCCAACTCGGCGGAGAGGGTGGAGGCAGCGCGGCTCGCCCAGCCCATCCATGCATCGCGCTCGCCTCTGGCCCGCTCAAAGATCGCCTTTTGCGCGGCGTGCTTGTCGATGATGTTGCCAAGCTCGCGTTCCAGCTCCAGCTTTGCCAGCTCCGCCTTGATGCGCTCCAGCTCGCCCTTTGGGGTGAGGGGTGGTGCATCAACCAGCGACTTGCGCTTGGCGGCGCTGGTGTTGGCAACGTACCAGGCTTTGCCGAGTTTGATATCAATCCGCCCGTTGCCAAGCGTTGGCAGGCCTTCCTTGATGAGCTGGGACACGCGGCCCCGGGACATTCCCAGAATGTCCGCGAATTGTGCCTTGGTTGCGGTGCGTTGCTCTGGCTCGGCAACTTGCCCGAAAATGCTGATTTGTTGCTCGCCCGAGCTATGCGCTGAATGCATGGTTTAGCCCTAAATTCCTCTCTAAACTGCTGTTTCGTTTAGGCAATTTCAAAACGATCTGTGACCAAAGCGTGGGATGTCGCATACCCGTATTGAGCATTGGTGGGAAGGACCCGGACAGCGCCGCAAAGGCGATGGGGTTGTCGGACACCGGACACCCCCCTATGGGGTGTCCGGTGTCCGCCCCCTGAGCGGGACATTTTGTCTTTGTCCGGGACATGTCCCGGTATGTCCTGTCTGTCACGGTATCCATACATACGGGTCATAAACACCTATTCTCCCTTTCAATTGCAGGCCTTGGAATGCACGGTTGAATGCCTTGCGGCGTGCCTCTGATGATCCTGTTGGGCTGATGCCCATTTGATAAGCTTGCTGACGCCAACACTCGATGGTGATGGTGTTCACGTCCTTGGGGATCTCTTCCGGAGTGATTGGAGGTTTTTGGCCGTGAACACACACGGCTTCCTGAAGCGCCCGCATGGCAATCTCCTGAGAAGCAGGCAGCCTCGGTTTTTGCCCTCTTTCTGTCTCGCCCGTATCCGCAGGCTCAATGACACATGACGTTATTTCATCGCCATCTTCATCAAGGCTGAGAACCGTTTGCGAGAGCGTGAAGCGGAAGGTCTGACCGTCTTCGCCGTCTTTCTGCTTGTCGATTGTCGCGAGGCAGGTTTCGCTTTCTCCAATACGTTCCAGTTCAATCACAGTGTCCGCGCAATCTCTCAGGGTGGACGCGCCACGCATGCCGCGCTCTTTGTCCTTTCCGGTGTGGTGGACAATGAGAATGTGAGCATTGGTTTTCTTTCTGAGTTCTTCGACATTGACGATGAATGCCGCCATGTCGCGTGGATCTGCATCCGTGCCGCCCGCCATCATGCGGGAGAGTGTGTCGATGATGATGAGAGAGACGGGAGCGCCTGCCATCTCACCAATGCTGGCAATGTCATTCGCCAACTGGGAGACGGGGCTTTCCGGTGTGCGCATGTCCAAGGCTGTCGGGATCATGGCGAACGGGATGCGCTCTGTGATGCCGTGCCGCTCGCGCCATGCCTTGAGGCGCTGTCTGGCTCCAGTCGCGCCTTCTCCTGCGATGTAGGCGACTGTGCCAGTCTTCACTCGGTTGTCGAACCACTCCATGTCTGCGGCAATGCGCAGGCCGAGGTCAATTGCCATGAAGCTCTTGCCAACGCCTGAGGGACCAAACAGGACGGACATTTCGCCGGAGGCCAGAATGTTCTTGATGAGCCATGAGCGGGGAGGCGCGTTGTCTTCCTCTCCAAACCAGATGGTTGGGAAGTGTGTCTTGGTTGGTCGCCATGTTTCTGCGGTTTCGGTGGCTGTGTTGAAAGCCTCTACGGTGCCGCCCTGATCAAGCCAGTCGGAAACATCTCCCTTGGCTTGCAGGTTTGGCAGGCGCACCACGGCCACGCGCTCGGCAACCTCGCGGAGGTTCTTGGCGACGATGTCCCGATGTTCACTGCCAGCTTCGTCATTGTCCGGCAGGATGAAAACGCGGGCGCCTTTGAAATAGTCTGCGAAATGGTTCGGCCACTTCTTCGCGCCGCCCGGGTTGCAGGTTGCGACGATGCCGAGGCTGGCAAGGCGGTCTACATCCTTCTCGCCTTCGACGATGTATACGGGACGCTCCAGTGCGAGAGCTTCGGTTAATTCTGTGAGACGGTAGGGGATGAGGCGTGTGCCTTTGACCTTCCATTCCCATCCGCCATTGGGGAGAGGGCGGCGCTGTCTGAAGGTCTTTGGCTCCATGCGCACGACCTGGTAAAGCAGCTCTCCGGCCTCATTGCGGTAATCGTACTCGGCAACGACCTTTCCCTTGCTGTTGACGTGGGGCTGTCCGGCAAAGTCGCCAAACTCTGACTTGAGCCAGTTTACAGCGTCTTCTTTGGAGCCGCCGTTGACGTGCTTCACTAGATCGATGACGCCTCCGCCTGTGTCAGCTTCAAAGTCTTTCCATGTGCCTTTGGCTTCACCTGCAATGTTTACTTTCAAGCTGCCATTGGTTCCAAAGCGCAGCTCGCGACTAGAGGCGCTGGTTGCTTCTCCGAGAAGCCGCTTTGCTGTTGGTTCTATGAAGCTCGAAAAGTCTGTCACTGCACAAGCTCCAGCACTTTGGCGAGCTTCAGAAGGCGTTCGCTGGCTTCCTCTTTCTCGACCAGAAACGTCTCTGGATTTGACCTGCGGCGAGTGCCAATCCTACGCACTTCATAGGCGATGGCCTTCAGCTCTTGCGGGACATTCAGGGAGGCTGTTTGCAGACTGTTCATGGCCGCTTCCTCCCCTCTGAGAAGGGAGGAAAAGGGGCTGGTCGTTTTGAGAAAAAGCCCAATAGTTTCAGTGGGGGTGTTGCCGAGGCTGGGCAAACTAAAGCATTGATTTCAAGTCGACAGGTTAATCCCTGTCTCTCCGCCATAACTTCCCTTGAAAAGTAAATCACAACAACGCCAACTGGCATTGCTTTTCTGCGACTATCTTCCTTACATCCATACCTTTTGCGTGCTCAACTAGCGCCCGCGATGTTGTTCAATCACTTGCACGATCCGGTCGGTCATCATCCGCACCTCGGGCAAGTGCCGCCGGTCGTCATGCATTGTTACCCATTGGAACTTCGTCAGGTCCTCAATCACCGGCCCGCATCGCCGTAACTGAGGCGACGTATCCCCTAGAAAGCTTGGCAGAATGGAAGTGCCAGCGCCTGCGCACAGCATGTCCAGCAGGGTGTGTTGAGAGCTCACTTGCATCACCATCTCACTGCCATGCTGCTCCAGCAACCAGCGTGAGGATTTTGTCGTGGCGTATTCCGGCGCGATGCCGAGCCACCGCTGCTCCGCCGCCGCATCAGCTCCCGTCGCCACATAGGGCGCGAACTCCACGGGCGGCAGACGTTTGCTCGCAAGCCCGATCTCAGCAGGTGCTGAGCTGCGCAGCCCAATGTCGATCTCGCGTTTTTTGATGTTCAGCCGGTCCTCGCTGGTAATGAACACCACCTCAAACCCGTCCTCCGGCTTGCACAGAGCACCAATATGCATGCTGAGAAACTTCATGGTCCAGCTTCCGGCAGAAACCCGAACCTGCGGCTTGCGAGACTTCGCGCTCAGCCACTGCTCAAACCCGGCATAGGCACACTGAAACGGCTCCAGCTGCTCCAGCACATCCCGCCCGTCCTCGGTCAGCACATACCCGGCCTGCACCCGATCAAACAGCTTCAGCCCCACATCCTCTTCCAGCTGCTGCATACGGCGGCTGAGCGTGGCCGGACTACACGCCAGCCTCTGCGCAGCTTCACTCAGCGTACCGCAAGCCGCAAGCACGAGGAATGCATTGAGATTATCCAGCAATCGAACCTTCATTTTTGAAAACTGCTTTTGAAATTTGGCCGCTATCCGGCAGAAAGAACACAAGGAAAGATAGGCTTAGTTCTCCTCAAAGAAAAGAAGCCAGAATGTTGATTTTCCCACTTCGTGAACCTGATAGACACCCACCAAACCCAACGCCGCGGCAGTTGGAAGACTATTACACCAACTACGCCAGCGCCTGCGCCCGGCCCTATTACATCGCACTGGCCTCTATCATGGCGGTCATCTTCACGCTGTTCTGCATTTTTACGCCATAACACCAGCACAAAGCTCTGGCCTGCGGAGCGCGTTACTCACCGCAGACCAGCAGGGTGCATGCGCTTGCTATTGCCGGTCGCGGGCAAACAGCTAGCGAGAGGGCGGCAGACAAAGGGTGCGAGGCTCCGCCCACGGCGAAACGCCACTTTGCACCGGCACAGTGAAAAGGCGCACCTCTAACATCGAGTAAAATGACGAGAAGAGGCGCTAACGCAGCCGAACAGGGCAGGGGGCTCAGCGCCCCACGCCCAACCCGTTACTCAAGAAGCGTCAATGTTGTACTGATCGGTTGTGGGTCGACGACCTGCTGTAGGACCCCACAGGTCTTTCTCAACGCTTCTATGCGGTCTCGCAAGGCATAATGCAAAGTGAACAAAGCATCCCGCTCACTGCTCTGGTTCATCCGCTCACTCAGCACAAGCTGCTGAAAATAAGCAAGATTTTCAAGATTAAAACAACGATTATAATTAAATATACTTAATTTTACAAAAATACATAGTAGAAGTCAATGTTCAATGGCATTTTCTGTAAAAGCACGCTAATTATATAAAATATTAGTATAATATCTGCGTAATATGAGTTTTGTTTAGGGTGTGATGTAAACATAAGGTAAAACTAATAAACGTTTGGTAAAAATAAAATATATTACCAATTTTGTGTCGAAATATTAATAATATGTACTGAGCAATATGCGTGTGAATGATGATAGTGCTTCTCTTGTTCTATGTTTATGTGAGGAGTCACGAGTGGGGGGTGTTTTGTGCTTTAGTTTACTCGTTGGTGAGATAAGTGTTTTCTTCTAGGATTCTGCCTTGGCGGCACAACGTCTTAATAACGTCATAAAAGTGTATGGATGGCCTTGACGCCTGAGTTGAGAAGGCGCAAAGAAAAACCACGTTTGAATCTTTCATGATAGTGTGGTGCGGAGTTTTCCCAATTGAGCGTTGCGATTATTTTCGGTGGTGGGGTCGGAGCTAGATTTTCAAAGAGCGGTACCCCAAAACAGTTTGTAGAACTTTATGGGAAGCCCATTATTGTTTATACGCTAGAGCATTTCTCCAATAATCCTCATATCGAGGAAATTGTCATTCCCTGCGTTGCCGGGTGGGCTGATTTCTTAAAGGATCTAATCGAGCGTTTTAATATTCGAAAGCGATGTCATATTATTCCCGGCGGTGCAACTTCTCATGAATCCAGGCTAAATGCACTGGATTACATAAAGAAGAATATTCCGAGCACTGAGACGGTGGTAATGCATGATGCTGTTCGTCCAATCATTACGCAGGATATAATCACAAATGTCGTTAAGGGCGCGACAGAGCACGGCGCAGCTGCCTCATATGTTTCCTTAACGGAGACGCCTGCGGAGACAGACGATTTTCAGAAAATATCAACCGTCCACAATCGCAGTAGCTATATCATAGTTAAAGCACCTCAGGCCTTCAATTTTATTGAGGCTTACAGGCTTCATATAAATGGAAAGGATTTGCCGGAGGATGCTTTGGTAGATAGTTGTACTCTCATGTCACATTATGGGAAAAATATACATCTAGTAGAGACAAGTTATGATAATATAAAAATTACGACAGCTAAAGATTACTTCATCTTTAAAGCATTAGTCGATGCAAGTCACTATGAATCTATTTTCGGATTGCCTTAAGGTAGAAGTAAGTTGTTTAATAAGTTGAAGAAAAAATATCGTGGCTTTCAGAAGTCTCTAGTGTCAAGCTCATTAAAGTTGGTGCAACGGCTGATTTTTGCGTGCGTGAAGATCGATAAGAATAAAGTTGTTTTTGATCATTTTAATGGTTTAGATGTTGGATGTAATCCAGGTTACATAGCAAGAAAAGTGTCTACAAGGCATGCGGATTTGAAGACTGTTTGGTTGTTGTCTAACAACCGCAAAGGCTATAATGGCGACTGGATTACTTATGGAGGTGGCGGTTTCGTTGGGAAATGTATTGCGCTAGCTTCAGCTAAGGTGGTTGTTTTCAATACATTGAATTCGATGAGTGATTGGCCCAAAAAGAAAGGGCAAATCTGGATTCAAACTGGACACGGATCATTTGGAATCAAGAAGGTTGGCCTCGATTTAGGCAATAAACGAAAGCAAAAAATTATAAGAGAAGCCAAGAGGACAAATGTTTTTCTCTCAAACTCGGTATTTGAGACTAAAGTGTTTTCCAATGGTTTTCGTTTTAAGTCGAAGCAAATTATCGAGATTGGCCATGCGCGAAGTGATGTGTTTTTTGATGATTTATTGAAGTTCTCTCTGAAAAAAGAAATTTGTAAAAAATATGATTACGAGGGTAAGAAGCTAGTCTTATTTGCTCCAACTCACAGCGAATTTGATGTCGATTTCGTTAAAAAGATTGATGTTGAAAGCATATTGAGGGCCTTTCAAGATAGATTTAATGGGGAATGGGTGTTTGGTTTGCGTTTGCATCCGAGGACACGCAATAAGATCCTAAAAAATGGATTGTCATTGAAAAGTCTAAATGGCAAAAATGTAGTCGATCTATCCGAACATTCAGATATGCAGGAGCTTTTAGTTGCTTCGGACGCGATGATTACAGATTTTTCTAGCGGTATTTTTGATTTTCTACTTACCAAACGACCGTGCTTTTTTCATTTGGAAGAGCTGATGCGGGAAAGTTTGCAAGGAACTTTGTATTTTGATTTTTTAGAAACCCCTATTCCGACGTCCTTTGACTCGAGCGTTCTGACCGAAAATATTAGAAAGTTTGATGAAATACGTTTCCTCGGCCAAGTGGATAGTTTTTTAGAGCAAGCTGGATCGTATGAAAATGGGCGTGCTGCCGATAATGCGGCTGATATTATAAAGGCGCTTACAAAAGGTGTAAGTGTCGCACGATTACGCCTGCAATATAAGAATATTAGTGATCTGGAAGGGATTTCGTCTTCTGAGATTGCCAGAAAAGAAAAGGCTGGAGGCGCTCAATTGCTGCAGAACAAAGCGCAATCCGGAAAAGGGTATGTTGAGGTTGCTGAATGAAAACTGTAAATGACTCCGAACACAAGTTTGGGCTGCTGAGCTACTCTTCAATGAATATTGGAGATGAGATTCAAAGTATTGCTGCGCTGAGATTTTTGCCGAGTATTGATACTTTAGTGCATCGCGAGCAAACCGCTTCCTTTAAGTCTAAGGTCGATACTAAGTTAATTATGAATGCTTGGTGGATGTGGAAGCCAGAGAGTTTTCCTCCTAGTGACTCTATCGCGCCGTTGCCAATCTCAATGTACATTCGCGATGAGCTTCGTGACACTCTTAACAAAAAATCTATTGATTATTTGAAGAAAGTGGGACCAATTGGCTGTCGCGATCTGAGCACTCGAGATTATATGGAGTCAAAAGGAATTGATGCGTATTTCTCTGGTTGTCTTACTTTAACATTGAAGAGGAATCCTGATGTTCCACGCGGGGACTTCATTCTTGCGATAGATCTACCGGATGCTGTTGTTAAGAAGATTAGACAGACAACGAAAAGACGCGTTTTTAGGATGTCTGCTATAATGACACCGTCTTTTACTCAAAATCAAAGATTTGATTTGGCAAGAACGGTGCTTTATCTGCTTTCTAGAGCTCATTGTGTGGTAACAACAAGATTACATGCAGCTTTACCTTGTCTTGCCCTGGAAACGCCAGTTCTGAGGGTGGATTTGGCAAAAGACAATAACAATATTCAATCGAGATTTTCTGGTTATGAAGGTTGTTTGCATGTAACTCATGAGAACAAGAAGGAAGAGATTTTTTCAGATTTCGACCTAGATAACCCTCCGTCGAATTCAGATAAATATATGGTAATTCGAGAAGATTTAATAAAGAGAACAAAAGCATTCACTGGTCATGATGGTGAGGCGCCATGCTACGGATATACTGATGATATCGAAGCTCTCATGCGTCTTACGCAAAACCTAAAATATGACAGGCGTGTTATGAAGAAAACTTTGTGGTGGGGCCGGAGTAATGATTTGTTTAAGGTGTGGTACCAGAAGACCTTCTTAAAAAAAACCAAGAATGATCGATAGCTCCCTGAGGGAAGTTTGAAGAGGAACTGAAATTTTGGGGCGGCAGAGGGGTGTTACAAACTGGCCATTAGGTGATATTTCTCCTATGAAATATGATGAAGCCAAAGCGCATGCTATTAAGCTTCGACGACATCTCTTAGCCGCCGCCCCTCAATGTCTTGATTTAGATTTGTGGAATGGTGATCTCTCAAAACAGCGTATTAACCTGAGTAAAGATGGATTAACCATAGAGTGTTTTGGTGTTTGCTCTCGAGAAAGTAAGTTGTTTGTATTTTTAAGTTCAGGTCGTAGTAGGAAGGGTGAAAATGCTACGCGCTTTGAGAGAGTTAGCTGGTACCCGTGGTTTAACGGGGTGTGTTTATTTATAGAAGACCCCACTCGAAAGTCGATTTCTTCCAACATTACTGCGGGTTGGTATTTTGGTTCTGAAAAGATACACGCACTTCCGATTGTTGCTGCAATTGTCAGGAAGGTTCAAAGTAAATATGGAATCGCAAATGAAGATACTCATTTTATCGGAAGTTCTTCGGGAGGCTTTGCCGCGCTCTGGTTGGCAGATTTTGTAGTTGGCGCAATCGGATTTGCTGGAAACCCTCAATATTATGTAGCCAGATGGCCAGATTCTAAGCGATTTGCGATGGAGCAAATTGACTTAACAAATCCAGAGTTTGAGAAGAGAGTAAGCTTAGAGCACTTGTCTCAAAATCATCGGTCTCGTTTTTTTAGCCAAATCAACGCCAAGTCAAAGAATGATTATGAAGATCAATTAGTTCCACTTCTGGAGAGTTGGGGACTTTCTCCTGTAAGCTATGGATTAAATAATTATGGAAATTTTAGTGTCTATTGCCGGTCAATTGGAAACGATGGAGCTAACTCCACACATCATGCCTTTGATAATGTACAAGAGTTCAGGCTCATATTCAATGCTATCAAATTTGAATATTCTATAGATGCTAGAGCAGATGCACTTAATATCGTGCATGAAATGCAGTCGGAGCGTTTATCTTTACAGGATAGGATTTTATACTCGAAAGTCTGGACTGTTTTCTTTTCGAAAATACGACTTCCGATAGTTGTTCCATGGGATGCCCTTGATGGGAAAGCTGCTAAGTTTACTTTAAGAAATTCGAATCGTAGGCTGTATTATCATGTAGTTTGGGGCGGGCAGGCGAAACATGCTTTTATTTCCCTAAGAGCCAAGCAGAGAGACAGGGAGCTTGCACCTGTTTTTGAGGAGTTAGCAACAGCTGGTTACGGCAGGCATTTTTGCAAAAATGGTACTCGCATACTTACTATTGGAAAATCTAACTATGAAGTTGCTCGTGTTAGATTTACTTCATTTGTAAAACAGACAACGCCATTTCTGTATGCGGCTCTGGACCTTCATGAGATGAAATAATAAGAACCCATTGGCCTTCGGCTTTTTGATGTCAGAAGAAGACGCTGATTAAGATCAGCGTTTAGAGTAATTATAGCAAGCTGAAATGACGGTTTGCCAATTCAAATGAAGTAGAATGTGAGAATTGCATGTTTAGTTCCAAGGCGGAAGTAATAAAGCAGGATATTTTTGAGTTCGGTAGCAAAATTGATGCTAATGAGCTGCTCTTTTTATCAGACGCGAAAATACTGGTAACTGGATCTACAGGACTGATTGGTTTTTACATAGTTGCAGCGATGAAGTACCTTAATGAAAAACATAACTTGGGTATTTCTCTGTATTGTTCTAGTCGAGATATCACGGCGGCCATGAAGTTATTTTCCGGTTATTTCGAATGTTCTGGAATAGAAGTTGTTGAATACGGAAAAGAAAATATTTCTGGCCCCTATGATCTTATCTTCCATACGGCAAGTTCAACAAATCCTGTAGAATTGGCTAAGCGTCCGCTGAATGTTATTGAAACTAATGTACAGTACACGAATGACTTACTAAAGTTGCTGAAGGAAAAAACAGGTAACTTTGTCTTTTTTTCTACTCGGGAAATCTATGGTAAGAAAGTGGACCTGACTAAGAAGTATGTCAGCGAAACCGACTACGGTGTACTCGATCCTCTAGAAATACGTTCTGCTTATCCGGAAAGTAAGCGGCTCGGTGAGAATATGGTAGCCTCCTATGGGATGCAGTTTGGAAATCCATATCGTGTAGTTAGAATTTCCCACACTTATGGTCCCGGCATCAAGCTAAACGATGGTCGGGTTTTGAGCGATATCATTGGTGCCATGGTAAGTAATGATGATATCAATCTTAAATCTGATGGTACGCATCAGATTTCCCCGACATACGTTGCTGATGTTGTGGCTGGGCTGCTTGTAAGTCTGATACGTGGAGAAGACGGGTGTTACAATATCTCCAATCATAAAGAGATATACTCGGTATATGACATCGCTAAGATTGCTGCTGACAATAGTCCTGATGCTGAGGTGACGCGGAAGATAACTCCGGAGAAGTCATCTCTATATCTAAAACATGATACTGGTATTTTATTGTCAAATAAAATTATGGATTTAGGTTGGGATTTTAGTGTTTCTCTGGAGGATGGTTTGGGTCGAGTTTACTCACATTATAAACTTAGTGCATAAAGAACAAAGCTTGCGATCAAGATCGCAGAGTTGATAAAAGGGGACCTTAAAGTCCTCTTTTAAATGTGTATAGAAGGTTTGCTTAGCTTTGCAGAATTATTTCTTTATAGATTCAAAAGGAAAGTCGAGCGCAAGCCAATACACTTTTGCTTTTGAAAATGGTTTATTTTCGCCTGAAGATATTGAAGTAATAATAAGATTTCGCTTTCGTAGTTTTTTGAGTAATATTCGGGCCTGGCTTAAGTATAAATATAAAATTCGGTTTGTAATTAGAACTAGGGAGAACTGTGTTTCTTCTCAGTGCGGTAATGTATTCTATTTTTTTAACTCAGTAGAAAATATTAGACTCCTGAAAAATAGAAATGTAAATCATTTTTTTTTGGGACACGGTGAGAGTAATAAGCGAGCTTCTTTGCATCCGATGTACCGTGTTTATGATTATTTGTTAGTGGCTGGCCCATTTGCAAGCCATAGATTACAACAATATGGAGTTATGAATCAAGAAACCGCTGCACAGCGAGTTTTGGACATTGGGAGCTCTGGAGTTGCAAATATCGATTTTGATGATTTGAGAGTGATTGGAGAGAATAAGTTAAATTCTGAGGCGCGTGGATTATTATATATGCCTACTTGGGAAGGTGGGACTGAATCGGAAAACTCTTCGACATTGTGTTTTCCACGATTACTGGAATTTTTAATTGAATCTTTGAAAATAAATAATGCCAATTTTATATTTTTCAGGCCGCATCCTAATATTGGCAGTAGAAATTCAAAGTATAAAGATGCGTATTTTTCTCTATTGAAGCAACTCAAGCGGGAAAACGTGCAGATCGTCGTAGGCAAAAAAGGTTTTGAAACGCTTTCAGTATGGCAGCGAGCTCTTTTAGGAGTTCGCAAAATGGCTGTTGAAGAGAAGAGTTTAAATTTTTGCTATGCTCTTGTTGATGTTTCCGCAGCCGAGACAATGGCTGCAAAATTAGGCATACCTTCGATAATACTCACTACAGACAAAAGCGATATTTTTGCTCCAAAGGCATATCTAGAATTAAAGGGATCCGCAGTAATTCAACTAGATAGGTGGAGTTCAATGCAAGAATGCTCTGAATATGCAAAGTTGCAGACTGTACAGACGTTTCAAGGTGAGTTTATTAGCTATTTTCGCGAAGATGGTAATGCTAAGTTAAGGCATGTATTATCGGGATTTGGTATGCTAGGTAAAGCTATATAGTAGCTATTGTATAGCTACAGTTTTGTGAATTCTCAATTCTTTCATTTAGAAAAGCGTTGTTCTCTCTCATGAGAGGAGCTGGTTTGGTTCTAGTATTTATATTTTATTTCATTTTGGGACTGGCGTACCTCGTCTTTATTAATGTTGAAGCGGGCCGTACCATTTCGATAGCTGTTAGGCGTTCAGTTCATAATGTACCTTGTAATTGTTACTAGCGTGAAGATCCAACAACGCATTTCTTGAACGATCCCAATCTGGCTCCCCTTCCCATCCTCCGCCATTTCCGCTACCCTCCGCACACCACCATCAATCCTCAAAGGATTCCCAATGCCGTTGCGCATGCACATCGCCGAAAAAATCACCACCCGTGTCCATGATGGTCCGGCGTGTGGGCGATTTATGTGCTTGGCTTGATGCTCGCTATGCAAGAGTGAGAACCGCACCGCAGAGCCATTGTGCTCGCCCGTTTGTGCGTGTTCATTCAGGCAAGAGCGTTTAGGCAGCGGGGCAGGGCGTGCCATTCCACGAGCAGCCCCAGCGGGTGTTTTCATCGTAATTCCTGAAGTTTCCGCTGAAAAACGGGAGTATTGAGGAAATCTAAGAGGCTGATTATCAATCAGCCCCTTTATTGCGCTGCCAGCATTCGCTAAAAGACCTCCACGAATTTTATTTGCCCGGCCGGGACTCAGGTTCCAATCAGCTGCTGGCACATCCAAACCCTTGAGGGATTATGTCCGACCTCGAAACACTCGAAGCCGAGATTAACACCGCGATTGCCGGTGCTGACTCCGAAGCCGCACTGGAAGACGTGCGCGTTGCCGCCCTTGGCAAAAAGGGCAGCGTTTCTGAAAAAATGAAAACGCTTGGCAAAATGAGCCCGGAAGAGCGCAAGGAAATGGGTCCTGCGCTCAACGGCCTGAAAAACCGCGTTGGTGAGGCTATCACCGCTCGTAAAGACGTGTTGAAGGTTGAAGCACTCAACGCGCGCCTCGCCTCTGAAACCGTTGATGTGAGCCAGCCACTGCGCACCACTCCGGCAGAAGAAGGCCGCATTCACCCGATTTCTCAGGTGACTGACGAGCTGATCGCCATCTTCGCTGACATGGGCTTTTCCGTTGCTGAAGGCCCGGACATCGAGACTGATGAGCTGAACTTCACCGCGCTCAACTTCCCGGAAGGCCACCCGGCCCGCGAAATGCACGACACCTTCTTCTTCAATGAAAAGGAAGACGGCGAGCGCATGTTGCTGCGCACGCACACATCCCCGGTGCAGATCCGCGCGATGAAATCTCAGGAGCCACCGCTGCGCCTGATCATGCCGGGCCGCACATACCGTTGTGACAGCGACCAGACCCACACACCAATGTTCCACCAGCTGGAAGGCCTCGTGATCGACAAGACCACGCATATCGGCCACCTGAAGGGCACATTGGAAGAGTTCCTCAAAGCCTTCTTCGAAGTGGATGATGTAGAGCTGCGCTTCCGCCCAAGCTTCTTCCCGTTCACCGAGCCATCCATGGAAGTGGACGTGAAGTGCGACCGCTCCGGCGCTGAAGTGAAAATCGGGACCGGCAACGACTGGATGGAAATCCTCGGCTGCGGCATGGTGCACTCCAACGTTCTGCGCAACTGTGGTCTCGACCCGGATGTGTACCAGGGCTTCGCATGGGGCATCGGCATTGACCGTCTGGCAATGCTGAAATACGGCATGAACGACCTGCGCGCCTTCTTTGATGCAGACGTCCGCTGGCTCAAGCACTACGGCTTCCGTCCGCTGGATATGCCAGCGCTGGTCTCCGGTCTTTCCAAGTAATTTGGTCCAAACGTAAAGAGCTAATAAAATGAAATTCACCCTTTCCTGGCTCAAGGACCATCTTGAGACCGATGCAAGCCTTGATGAAATTGTAGAGCGCCTGACGCTGATCGGGCTGGAAGTGGAAGAAATCTCCAATCCAGCTGATCGCCTTGGCACATTCAAAATCGCCCGTGTTCTGGAAGCCGAGCAGCATCCGAATGCGGACCGTCTGCGCGTGCTGAAAGTGGACACTGGCGAAGGTGAACCCCTACAGGTTGTCTGCGGCGCCCCAAACGCCCGCAAAGGTCTGATTGGCGTGTTCGCAAAACCGGGCGATTACATCCCCGGTCTGGACGTCACATTGTCCGTCGGTAAAATCCGCGACGTGGAAAGCCACGGCATGATGGCCTCCGAGCGCGAGCTGGAGTTATCCGACGAACACGACGGCGTCATCGACCTGCCAGAAGACGCACCAGTCGGCACCCCGTTTGTTGCATATGCTGGTCTGGACGATCCGGTCATCGAAATCGGCCTGACCCCGAACCGCTCCGACTGTGCAAGTGTGTTCGGAATTGCGCGTGATTTGGCTGCTTCCGGCTTAGGAACGCTAAAAACCCCGCAAAAAACGCAAGTGAACGCACATAGCAACGCAAACGACCTAAAAATCCTTTTGGATCTAGGGGATAGCCCGGAACACTGCCCTGCATTTGGCTATCGTGTGGTCCGTGGCATCAAAAACGGCCCGTCTCCTAAATGGATGCAGAAGCGTCTGGTTGCTATCGGTCTACGCCCGATTAATGCCCTCGTGGACATCACCAACTACATGACCTTCGATCAGGGCCGCCCGCTGCATGTCTTTGATGCAGATAAGGTTTCCGGCAACCTGACTGTCCGTCACGGTAAGGCTGGCGAAGAACTTGTTGGCCTCGACGGAAAAACTTATGCCGTTGACGAGAGCGTCGTAGTCATTGCTGACGACAACGGTCTGGAGTCTCTCGGCGGAATTATGGGTGGAGAATCAACAGGTTGCGATGAAAACACCAGTAACGTGGTGATTGAAAGCGCACTCTGGGATCCGCTCAACATCGCCCGCACAGGTCGTAAACTGGGAGTATCTACCGACGCCCGCTACCGCTTCGAGCGCGGCGTAGACCCGGCGTACATGGTAGAAGGCCTTGAAACTGCAACGAAATTGGTCATGGACCTGTGTGGCGGCGGCGAAGCATCCGACGCGCACGTTGTAGGAGAAGTGCCACAGGAAGAGCGCATCATCGACTTCCCACTCAGCGAAGTCAAACGCCTCTCCGGTCTGGAAGTATCCCACGGTGAGATCAAAGCTATCCTCTCCCTGCTCGGCTTCTGGGTCGCTGGCAACGGCGATGTCGTGAAGGTTTCTCCCCCAAGCTGGCGCCCGGACATCCACGGAAAAGCTGATTTGGTAGAAGAGGTTATGCGCATTGTCGGCATCGACAAAGTGCCAACTGCTACCCTGCCGCGCATGGAGCCAATCTCCCAGAAGGTTCTGACTGTTAGCCAGATCCGCCGCTCTAATGCCCGCCGCGCACTCGCAACACGCGGCATGGACGAGGCCGTTCTGTGGTCCTTCATTCCAAAAGCCCACGCAGAGCACTTCGGCGGTGGTAACCCACTGCTATCATTGGCAAATCCGATATCAGCAGACATGTCCGACATGCGTCCGTCCCTGCTGCCTGGCCTGCTCACCGCAGCACAGCGCAACGCAGACCGCGGCTACGCCGACGTTGCTCTCTTCGAAGTTGGCCAAGTCTTTGAAAACGATAGCGAAAAAGGGCAGAAGATAGTCATCGCCGGCATCCGCCGCGGTACCGCCAAACCAACCGGTTCTGGTCGCCACTGGTCCGGAAACGCTGAAAACATTGATGTTTTCGACGCGAAGGCCGATGCGGGTGCGGTACTGCAGTCCATTGGTGCGCAGGTAAACAACCTGATGGTCTTCACCGACGCTCCGGATTACTACCACCCAGGCCGCTCCGGCGCCCTCAAAATGGGTCCGAAAAACACTCTGGCGTACTTCGGTGAGATCCACCCTAAGACCTTGGAAGCATTGGACATTGAAGGCCCGCTCGTGGCGTTCGAAGTCTTCATCGACGCTGTTCCTCAGCCGAAGAAGAAAGCGACCAAATCCAAGGGTGCGTTGAATGCTGCGGATCTTATGCCGGTAAAACGGGACTTTGCGTTCCTGGTAGACAGCTCTATCCCGGTTGAGAAGCTCCTGAAAGCTGCCAAAGGTGCGGATAAGGCATTGATCACAAACGTGAATCTCTTCGATATCTACGAAGGGCAGGGCGTGCCGGAAGGCCAGCGCTCCCTCGCGATCGATGTAACCCTGCAGCCGACCAAGAAGACCCTCACCGATGAGGATATCGAGGCGGTCTCAAACAAAATTGTTGCGTCCGTTCAAAAGGCTACCGGCGGTACCCTGCGCGGATAACTCCCGTTGAACAGCGCTAACGAAACACAAAAACGCGGATTCCGGAAAATTTCGGAATCCGCGTTTTTTAATGCGAAATCGGCGAAATTCGACCCGTCAGCAGGGGCATAACCTCACCCACCCACGGGGATATCCAGCCCGTCAAGCACAGCCCAGCCCCAGAACCCAGCCAGAAACCACAACCACCCAGCGCCGGCCTAAACCGCCCCCTCCGCCTCATCCAGCTGCACAGGCTCAGAGATCACGCTCGCCCGTCCGCAGAACCCGCGCCGCCGACGCCGCTGCATACGCTGGCAGTCCTCGTCACTCAACTCCGCTTCGGGCAGGCAGGAGTCGTCCGCCGCAACGGCACCACCCTCAATTTTCAGCGCCAACCCCTCCGTCAGCGCCGTCGCAACCACCGTGCGGGCGTGGGAGACAAGGCGGGAGAACGTAGGCCGTGAAATCCCCATCAGATCAGCTGCAGCCGTATGTTCCAGCCCTTCCGCATCGGCCAGACGCAACGCCTCCATCCCGTCCTGCGATAAAACCGCCGCCTGAAGCGTGCGCAGCGGCACGCCCTGCGGCTTGAAAAAGCGCACTCCTGCAGTTCCATGAATTCGGCGTGGTTTTCTTGGACGTGGCATAACAAACACTCCTTTCACAGCCTCTCCCATAAGAACCATCAGTGATTTAGGCAGGGGAGACGCACAGCAACATAAATCTAGAGCAGGGGGCGTGAGGAATAGAGAACGCGGCCAGCTCTAATGAGCATATGTTCATTATACTGCGCCTCTTATCAGTCTCTGACAAGCTAGGAAAAGAACATATGCTCATAATGCCACCTCACCACAACGGGCATAACCAGCAGCATACAAGGGCATAAACAGCAAAACCGCCCGAAGCTTCCACCCCGAGCGCGCCAACCCATCTAAAAATCTATGCTACATGTTCGCGGTGATAAGTCCGGTGCGAACCTCGTCCTCCACCTCAATCATGGAGTAGTTCCTCAGCAAACCGTCCTGATCAAAAAACAGGGCCACTTCCTTGGTGGTCACATCCTGCCCGCTGGCAAGCAAATCAACCACAGGAATGAAGTTCTCAACCTTCGCCTGCGTCCGTACATGCCTGTATTTCCAAATCTCATTGCCACTATCGGTAAAATCAGTGGTGTTCGGATCGCCCAACGCAACGCGCACATCTTCCTTGGTTGTCTTGCCGTTCTCCAGCTGGCTTTCCAGCCCTTCACGCGTCAAATGCCGAAGGCTCTCATTGCCAACAGAAGCGCAGCCAGCCACAACCAGCCCAAGCCCCAGAGCGAGGATAACGTGCACAATTCGCAAATCTATGCCCCTTTGCGTTGGTTTGCGTTGCTCCGTAAATGCAACGCACAGCGAGTTCTTCTTAACTGGGAATAGAACTTCGTTCTCTTAGCCGAGCGTGCCGCCAGAGCGCAGCCCTGTAAACCTGAGATAAGACTCGTGTAAGAACTGTCAGGGGGCAATAGAAAGAGGGAATTACGAAATTAAATCAAAGCGCTAGAGGGCGCCTTAGTGCACACCAAACACCAAAGCCGGCAAAAAAGCCTGCACACTTCATGTGGAAGAAACCACCACACGCCCACGTGCACCAACGGGCATAACCCGGCAAACATCATTTTGCGTTGCTATGCGCAACTTTGCGTTTTTCTGCGTTCCTATGAAATTCGGGAGATCAACGAACCTGAGCGCACCGCTAAACCCGAAATCTACGGCAAAAAAGGGGAATAAGTGCAACAGCCCTTCGCCTCATATAGTGCACCAAACACACCACCCAAAATCCAACTTATCCCCGCACACCCAACCCGCTTCAAACCACCTCTCCCTCCACCGTCATCCCACACACCTCCCTCTTGTCACGCCACACACCCCGTCTCATCATCCCGCACACCTCCATCTCGTCATCCCGCACTTGATGCGGGACCCAGCTGGAAATCACCCCTCATAACAAACTGCATGTGTCATGATGTCGTGGCCTGACGTGACGAACGCTGACATAGCAGGAGTAGTATCTGGAGTTGATTTGATGGGGGTGCGGCCTTGGCCTAGATCCCGCATCAAATGCGGGATGACGTCTGAGGGGAGGCCAGCCTGTATTCCAAAACGGCCCCAACACAAACCGGAAACCGCAATTTATAATTGGAATTTCACTAGCAGATATGCAGGGCACATGCCAATATTTTTAATCAATGAGCCAGTAAAACTTAATGCCAAGTATTTTGCCGATTATCGATGATTTTTCACCACTTTCCGCCCGCTCCATCAAGCCATTGCCACTCACAACACTCGTCCTTAACTTGGCCCTATTGGAAGCTGGAGTACATCCCGCGGCAAACCCCCACCACCGTCATCCCACACACCTCCCTCTCGTCATCCCGCACTTGATGCGGCAACTGTGTTTATGCATTGAATGGAACACTATCTCTGAGGAGTGCATTGGCTGTGATGAGTATCTTTCTCGCCAGAGCAATCATTGCCGCTTTGAAGGGCTTCCCTCTTTTGATGAGGGCTTGAGCAAATGAAGCAAAGTGAGAATTAGATCGTGCCGCTGTAACCGCTGCCATATAAAGCGCGTTCCGCACGCGTTTGCGCCCACCCTTAATGGCCCGATGGCCGCGAAACTGACCACTATCTACATTGAAAGGAGCAAGGCCAGCCAGAGCGGCAATGGCTT
>NZ_LMCG01000020.1:0-23169 GCF_001623065.1 Pseudovibrio sp. Ad46
TAATACATGCGAGGCGGGGTCTGGCCGCGTCACGATCTCAAGCCGTGCTGGGCTCTGATCTGGGACCCAACGACCTCCGCCTCGCTACCATTCAAGCACAAAACAAACACACAGGGACCCAGAGCGAAAAGGCAGAGCGGTCGAACTGGAGGTGCAACAACACCTCGTTCTTGGAAGTTGGGAACATCCAGCTGGGTCCCGCATCAAGTGCGGGATGACGCCCTAAGGGCTTCTCACATTCCCTTGAAACCGTCTCCCCTCCGCCACACAACGCGCGCTTGCAAACCTTGACCATTGACACCGCATGCATCTGGTTGCATGCTCTTGGGTGAGGCCCAAAACCTCTCCAAACAGCGGTACCCGCTCCCGTTAACTAGCGGATTTTTTGTGCCTTTTTTCCAAAAGTGCGCAAACCCTTCGTTATGAGCGGGAGGGCGGTGAATACAATACCTTCTTCGGAGGGGAATAAACCCGCCTGTCTGTTTGCAGGTTTTTGGCCTCCCGCTCGCCAGCGAGTCCCAAAAGCTCTTTGTCGCGCGGCCTTCAACACCCTAAACAGAGGGATTGAATATGGTCGACTCCGCATGCGCATGCAGCGCCACAAACACTCTTCAGAATGAAATTGACGAAGTCCAGATCGTCGTCTCTGATCTTCAGAACCTCGCGTACATGCAACAGCTTGTACTCAGCGAGCGCGTGAAGAACAGTTGCGAGCGGGATGCTTTGCTCACTTTGCACCACGCCTTATGTGACCGCCTGGAGGCACTGAAAAAGTCCTGCGGATTATTGGAGCGGGTCGCCCTTCCGCAGCCGGTCAACA
The DNA here is from genome assembly GCF_001623065.1 of Pseudovibrio sp. Ad46. Lineage (NCBI taxonomy): Bacteria > Pseudomonadati > Pseudomonadota > Alphaproteobacteria > Hyphomicrobiales > Stappiaceae > Pseudovibrio > Pseudovibrio sp. Ad46. The sequence goes on from NZ_LMCG01000020.1 coordinate 821, forward strand.
CCAATGTTGTGTCTCTGGATTAACGCACTGTGACAGGTGCTCGGGTGGTGTCACACGCACCCCGTGTTCACTGCCACAGGGAAGCCTCCACACCAAGGCCTCCAACCTCGGGTAAGAGGCACAACCCCGCAAATGAGCACCCTGCTGGTCTGCGGCCGGGCAACAAACGCCCGCAGGCCAGCATCCCAAAGGGCAGGGGATGCACTCCAATCTGATCAAACACAGCTCGATCAGGTTCTCTGAACGTGAAAGTGATTCATGCTAATCAATCTAAAAATAATGGCAGGAGTTGCTAATATATAAGTTTATTGTGGAATAAATAGGATGTTTTGACGAATCGTGAAGCCTGCCAAACCGGGGGATATACACCCCGTAAAACCCAAAAACCCTTGGTATTTCAGGGAGCTTGTAACGGTAGTTGTGTCGCGCCGCGGCAAGGCACCCCCGTCAAGCCACTGTCTCTAAGTAGTTTTTCCTTTTGACTTTCAGGCCAATTCGCACAAACTCCGTTGTGTGTAATCAATTAGGTCTTGAAGTTACATTGGGACTAGGAAAATGCGCTGGTATCAGCTGTATTTGAATATCTTAAAGAGAGATAAGCTGCCTTGGCACATCGAAGATGTTTCCATGGCCAATAATCTGCATCTCGTCTGACGACCTCCGCCTGCAGTGGAGTCGCTCCTGCTGCACGGCCGCATGTAAGCTAGCCTCCTGCCTCCTATAGTCCACCAAAGATGCAGAGTGTAGAGGCCAGCCAAAACATGCAACACCCCCAAAACAAGTAATATTAGGCACTCATTCCAACACTGCATCCCCTACGCAGCAGAAGAACTGTGCTTTGATATTGGCAATACCATCGACACCTCCGGTTTGCGCTGCAGGTGTGTCGTGATTGCTTCAGATAATGACGTTTGTCTTTGCTCCTGTCTTCCAAGTGTTGAGCGCGCTTGGGGCAGAAGAACGGCACCGCCATGCCTGAGACTTGCAGCGGGGAAATATACAGATCACAGCACAGCCAAGATTATGCAGGAGATAACTCTGCACGATCAAGTAATACTCATGTAAATATCAGCGCCTTGTGTATTGCATAAAGGTACATGTGTCTGTGATCTGTATATATAAACGATTATTTATTCACATATCCATATTGTTACTTATTGTGATGATCGAATATTTGGATAATTAATGAATACGAAGATTGGTGAAGCGAGAATGTTTTCGATTCGTAAGTAAATAAACTTCGAAATCGATAATTTCTTCACTCCTTGAGAATTCGGAGAGACATGGTCCCTCCGCCCTATTGGTAAAGAAGCAAGTAAGAGGACGTTCTTATGACTAAGTTTATGCCAGAGCCGTTCAAGATTAAATCTGTTGAACCAATGTACTTCATTTCTGACGAGCGTCGCGAAGCGGCAATCCAGGAAGCTGGCTTCAACACATTCCTGCTGAAGTCCAAAGATTGCTACATCGATCTGCTGACCGACTCCGGTACATCCGCGATGTCCGACAAGCAGTGGGCTGGCCTGATGGTTGGTGACGAAGCTTACGCTGGCTCCGAAAACTTCTACCACCTTGAAGAAGTTGTTAAAGAGCACTTCGGCTTCAAACACCTCATCCCTACTCACCAGGGCCGCGGCGCAGAAAACATCCTGTCCACGCTCACAATCAAGCCAGGCGACTACGTTCCAGGCAACATGTACTTCACCACAACACGTTTCCACCAGGAACGTAACGGTGCAACATTTGTTGACGTAATCTGCGACGAAGCCCACAACCCTGACCTGGCTGACGTGCCATTCAAAGGCAACGTGGACCTTGCAAAACTGCAGAAGCTCATCGACGAAGTTGGTGGCGAAAAGATCCCTTACATCTGTCTTGCTGTAACCGTGAACCTGGCTGGTGGTCAGCCTGTTTCCATGGGCAACATCAAAGCAGTAAGCGAACTCTGCCACAAGCACGGCATCAAAGTGATGTACGATGCAACCCGTTGTGTAGAAAACGCGTTCTTCATCAAAGACCGTGAAGCTGGCTTCGAAGACAAAACAATCAAGGCAATCCTCCTTGAAATGTTCTCCTACGGCGACGGCTGCACCATGTCCGGCAAAAAAGACTGCCTGACAAACAACGGCGGTTTCCTCTGCATGAACGACGACGACCTGTTTGCTGAAGCAAAAGGCATGGTTGTTCAGTTCGAAGGTATGCCTTCCTACGGTGGTCTCGCTGGCCGCGACATGGAAGCAATGGCAATCGGCATCAAGGAATCCGTAGAGTTTGACTACATCTCACACCGCGTAAACCAGATCCGCTACCTCGGCGAACGTCTGGATGCAGCTGGCGTGCCAATGGTTAAACCTTACGGCGGTCACGCAATCTTCCTCGATGCACGCGCATTCCTGCCACACCTTGACCAGCAGCAGCTCCCTGCACAGGCACTTGCCGCAGCGATCTACCGCACCTCCGGTGTACGTACCATGGAACGCGGCATCGTATCCGCAGGCCGCGACGTTAAGACCGGTGAGAACCACGTTCCTAAGCTCGAAACAGTTCGTCTGACTATCCCACGTCGCGTATACACATACGCACACATGGATTACGTCGCAGATGCGATCATCGAGCTCTACAAAAACCGCGAAAGCATCAAGGGTCTCGAGTTCGTATTCGAACCTAAGGTACTTCGCTTCTTCACTGGCCGTTTCGAAGAAATCTAAGAACTAAGCCATTGAAGTGACTAGCAATAGTCAAAGACTAAACTGCATTGGAGGAGAGCCCGTGTGCTCTCCTCTGTTGTTATCAAAGCACAAATCTTACCCATCGTAAGTCTATGTGCGCTTTTCGGGAAAGCTCTGCCACGGGGCACTTACAAAATCGGCAGGTGTTTTCTCAATTGGTCACGGCAAATGCCGGAGTTGGGAGGCTCAACATGACCATTGCTTCTGAGCAGGTTCCTACTGCAGAGACAGTTGAACCAAAATCTACCAAGAAAAGCCAGGGCACAATCTTAGGCGCCAGTGTGATCGCTGCTGGCACCGCCGTCGGCGCGGGCATGTTCTCGCTCCCTGTTGCAAACAGTGGCGTATGGTTCTCTGTTTGTCTGGTTCTGATGATCGTTGTTGGTTACATCATGCACACTGCATCGTTGTACATCATGGAAATCACGCTTCATTTCCCTGAAGGGTCCAATTACGACAGCCTTGCCAAGGGCACCATTGGTAACGTGGGCCGTGTGGTCAACGGTCTCTCCGTTGCCTTCCTGTGCTACGTTCTCACCTACGCCTACATCTCAGGTGGTAGTTCGATCATCACATACTCGCTGTCGATTTTTGGTGACGTCAACATGTCATCAGGGGTGGCGAGTTTGATCTTTGCAGTCGTGTTACTATCGATTGTGATGATGGGGACCCGAGCTGTTGACCGTGTGAACACTGTTCTCATCGGCGGCATGATCATCACATTCATGATCAGCTTGAGTTCATTGATCGGCAACTCATCTACAACGAACCTGTTCCCAGAGATCTCTCTCGGCGATCGCATGCCATATGCGTTCTACACCATCTCCTTCCTGGTGGCGAGTTTTGGTCTTCAAATTACAGTTCCAACTGTAACCAACTATCTGGGTCTGGATGCGAAGCGGACAAGCAAAGCGCTGCTGATCGCGATTTTCCTTGCAGGCTTCTTCTACTTCCTCTGGATGTTTGCAGTATTCGGAAACATCTCCCGTGATGACTTCCCTGCGATCATCGCTGAAGGTGGCAACATCGGTAACATTATCGGTGCTCTGAGTAAGTCTGGTATCAGTGAAAACATCTCTGTAATCCTGCAGATCTTTGGCAACATGGCTGTTGCAACATCCTTCCTGGGTGTCTCTCTCAGCCTGTATGATTACATCTCTGACTTGTTCAAGTTCGATACAGCTACCGTTGCTGGCAAAGCAAAGACTGTAGGCATCGCATTCGTACCAACCATTATCCTTGCTATCCTGTACCCACACGGGTTCATCGCAGCAATCGGTTATGCTGGTGTGGTTCTGGTGATCTTCTCCTTGCTGGCGCCAATCGTAATGGTTCGCATCTGTCGTGAGCGGAACCCGGACATGTACCAGGTCCCAGGCGGCAACGCCCGTCAGGCAATGGTATTCGGTTTCGGTATCCTGGTGTTCATCATCACTGCATTCGAACTGACCGGTAACCTGCCAATCTTCGGCTAATCCGTTTGAAGAGAAAGCAATAAAGACGACTATTCAGTCGGGGCAAAACCTGATTGCGAGGCAAACCACAAGCCCCCGCAATCAAACCAACTGACCCTCAAATGTCAGCAAAAGACTTGCCGCAGCCCTTCCCGCTGCGGCAAGTTTTGTCCGTTTCAACACCCCGAACCCACTGGGAGGCAGGTTCGGGGTGTTGGCGTAACCCCCAACAATGACAGATCAGGTGTAGTCGAAAGTAAAACCGCGCTCTAAGAGGACGACTGTTTGCCCTCAAGCAACCTCTCACCAAAAACGCAAAGCAACACCGAGTGCCAAATGTCAGATCGGCAATTCAGGCGGGGTAGCTGTCCATTGTTGCATTTGCAAAGTACCGCGCCAATAACAAGGCCAGAGCTGGAGTGTCGGGCCAGAGTGGACATTCGATAGAGTCAATCAAGGCTTGAGATCGTACTATCTCAATACTATAAAATACACGCATCCGGTATTTTCTTCGAAAATAAATATTCACGCAGTCGAAGCACTAAATGATCATGGTGTAGGGTTGTAGGAGAACGAGTTTTTCTTGCTTTCAGGACCGATCAGAGTAGCAAGAATTGTAGATTGTTTAGCATATCTTACATAGCCTCTTGAAAAGAGAGCCGAGAATAACTACATAAACAAAGCGCGTTTACAGCCATCATTGGCTATCTTTTCTTCCGGCTTGCCGGTTTGCTAGGTTCCCCCTGATTTTGAGAATGTTGCACCCCATGTACATATCGAACATGGGAAATACGCCCGCTTAGCCCGGGTAAAGTTACAAGGTATCAACCATGACACACGGCACTGTAAAATTCTTCAATTCCACAAAAGGTTTCGGCTTTATTTCTCCTGAAGATGGCGGAAAGGATGCATTTGTTCATATTTCTGCTGTTGAGCGGGCAGGACTTATGGGTCTCGAAGAAGGTCAAAAAGTTGCTTATGAACTAGAAAGCGGCCGCGATGGCAAAGCTTCAGCTGTGAATTTGCAGCTGGTTGACTAATAAAAGATCAGGGCTGCGCCTGTGCGTAGCCCTAGTCCTTATAGAAAGAACCAAAATATGCCTAATATTTCAATGTCATGTGCAAAAGATCGATTTGCTGCGATTGAAAAAAACAAAAAAAAAGAACTCACCGATGAAGAGGAACGGGCTCTGCAATTAAGTGAAAAAACGTCTCGCCTAAAAGAACTCCGTCTTGCTAAAGAAGCTACCGATAAAAAGCCTCGCCCTTTGATAAAATAGTCTACCAAGTGATTGGCAGTCAGCGAGTGCACAAGATATCGCTAAATATCTTGGGCTAAGATCTATTCTTTGATCTAGTAGATCTAAAGTTCAAGAAACTATGTTTCTCTAAGATTTACTTATACTATCCAAATAAATCCGTATTAAAATTTAAATTGATTGAACCAGTGCGATAAGATGTGCAATATGTACATAATGGAATATTGCTTTTGGGGAAGTAGTATTCTCTGGCCAAGCGACTGTACATAAGTACTAAAGCGTTTTTGGTCATCACAGATTGTATCCTAAATGATCAATGGTTCCGTGAAATTCTTCAATTCTGAGCAAGGCTTTGGCTACATTCAGGAGGACGGTACAAATTCACAGTTTCGCGTCCTTCGAGCGTCCTTAAATCGTGCTGGTATTAAGAAATTGGCTGAACGCCAAAAAGTACGTTTCGATACGCTTACAAATCCTGCAAACGGGAAAATAGAAGTCAACAATATCGAAGTTGCCTAACAAAAGACGGTCTCTGGACACGTAACTTCCTTACTCATGACAGTGGTGTTTATCAGATCTGCAGCTGGTCATATACACTACCTCACAGCTGCTCTCCCTATTCCTACAAGATCTTAGTGCCGTGAATAAAGCCATCCTCACCCGGCACTGTGTGAGTTAAATCCACGTTTTACCGGTCAATTATCCTCGCCACTTCCCGTGCTCTAAACAAAGGGCCGGCAATTTGCTTGTCAACTGATGACTGAGCAACGAAAGAATGGTCCAATGACAGAACGAACTGATCTTGCTAAAATTGGCTTAACCGCAGAATTAATTGGTCCTCTCCAGTTTCCCAATCCAATTGCAAACAATAACCATCGGCAAGATTTGCAGGAACACTCCTCAAAACTGAAGAACCACATTGCAGTTGTAGCGACCAATACACATGATTTGAAAGAAACCGGATTTGGATCGATTGAGACATGTCGCTTCTTTTACGATGCTCTGAAAGAAAAATATCAAACGGTTACGTTTCACGAGATTTCTTCGATATCCAGTTTAAATGATATTGTTACGTCTAGACCAGATCTTGTTGTCCTTTGCAGTAAATACTTCCTGGATGTAAGTAATAATACAAAAACTTGGTTTTCAGATTACTTTTCTACGCATGCAATTGCTTTTACCGGATCTGATCGCAACAGCCTGGAGTTCGATTCCAATAAAGGAAAGGCTAAGACGGCTATACAAAACCACGGTATTGCTACTGCAAAGTTTTTCCAAGCCTGCCCTGGCCAGTTCGAAACAGAAGACAAACTCCCTCTTTTTCTTCCTCTTTTCGTTAAACCAATAGATGCTGCTAATGGAAATGGAATTGATGAAAACTCAATAGTTCGCGACTTCGAAAGTTATCAAAGTAAAGTCAAAGAACTTTTCGAAAGCTATGGCGCAGATGTTCTGGTCGAGGAGGTGCTACCGGGACGAGAGTTTACCGTTGCAATCTTTGACGACCCGGAAACCAATTCAAGATCTATTATGCCTGTAGAAATCATAGTTCCCAAGAATGAAAAGGGTGATCGAATATTGGGATGTGCTGCAAAGCAGCAAAATCATGAGTTACTCAGAACTATTACCGAACCCACTTTGAGCGCTGTTTCCAAGCTTGCAGGCAGTGCTTTTACGGCATTAGGAGTTAAGAGTTTTGGTCGGATTGACATCAAGCTTGATGCAGAAGGAAACCCCAATTTTCTTGAAGCAAACCTAGTGCCGGGTATGACGCCCGATTCAAGTTACTTCCCGAGGGCTTGTTCATTACAAACTGGGTCAAAATCGAAGACGAACAGGCCGTCAGCTATGACACATTCTGAGGTTGCCTTGAAGATCGTTGAACTCGGCCTCAATCGCATCAACACATTACAGCAAGTGGGCTAACTACAATCGTCTGCTACAGCGTATCTCCGAAAAGTGGAAACCGGCCTTCGAATAAAGATACGCAAAAACAAAGGCTAAAGCAGTTCATGTGTTTCAACCTAAATGCGAACTGATTTAGGTAGTTTTTGACCTGAGGTGAAGTAGGTTATTACTCAGTAGAGCCTACTTCCTACTCTTTACGTGTCGCCGAATTAGACCCAGATAAGGTTCAATTATCACTCTCGCAGGGAGTGCTTTGTTTTAGAAAGAAAGTCGGGTGGGCTAACTGACTATCACGCTGTTCAAACCGCTCCTCATGCAAATCTCTCCCCCAATATTTCAAGATGAAAACGCGTAACAACTTTATGTTGTGATTCATGTTTCTGTCATACAACTTTCCCACCCGCTTCTCAGAGTGCTTCAGCTCTATATCTGCGTCGGTCACTCAGATTTACTTGAGTACATACATTCCAGCGAACGATGTCCAAAACGAACAAAAACGATAAGGACACAGCATGAAAATTAACGGCAAGCCTCTCAACTTCTTGATTATTACGACGGATGAAGAGCGCTTCCCTCCGGTCTATGAAAATGACAGCGCCAAGCAGTACCGGTTGCAGAGCAGTGTTGCGCTTGGAAAGATGCGCCAACACGGATTGGAGTTTCTCAACCACCACACTGCAACCACAGCCTGCGCTCCCAGCCGAACCAGCATTTATACCGACCAGTACCCGTCATTACACGGTGTCAGCCAGACGCCGGGTATTGGTAATGACATCCGTCACGCACTGGAACAGGTGCCGGTTGAACAGCGCCTGAAGAAACGTCTGCTTCCCCATACATTGAACAATGAAGACAGTTCCAGCCCCGGACCTTTGCGGCGCTGATGGACACTCTGACCGCGACATCACGACACCATAAGCAAGCAGATAAGCATTCCTGACTGTTAGCCCAAAAGACGGCAACCGTTCAGCGCAAAAAGGAGAGAAAAACATGCCGCTGAAATTAGCTTCACGATTAGCAACGCTATGGCTCGTACTCGCGTTCCCGCTGCTCAGTATAGGTGCAGCCAACGCTGAGACCGGCACAGACGCAAGCACAGACCTAAGTCTTTTCAAGGAATGCCCGGTATCTCAGGATGATCCCAACACGTTTGCCCTGTGCGCCACAGCCAAATGCTGGACCGTCGACACTGTTGCCTACTGCAAATGTGATGTGATGAACGAACAGAGCATTTCTCTCCCGTTTCACTATAAAGAGGGTGACGAGAAAAAGGATGTCTGTGATCTGTTAAAGGCCGGCATTGATAACGGTTTCACGGTAAGCACCTATGTCACACCGCGCCAGATGGAAACGGACTACGATCCCGATACAGAAAAGCTGGGACCACCCATGGCGACGTACAGCTGCCCTAACACCGAGAGCGCACCCGCTGGCTACTCTGCCCAATGTGACGGTGGTTTCTGTTTTAAGAGCACGCAAGGGAAAGACTTCCCCGGTATCGGAGCGGTCAAAGAAGACGAGATCATCTGTTCCTGTCCCGCAGTGCCCAGCCCGTCTGCAGGCTTTCAGATGGCTGGCCCCTGGTTATGCGCACCCGGCGATCGCAACACCGATGGCACGTGCTGCGATAAGTCGTTCCACGACAAGCTTTGTTCAGTCAAATCAGTCAATTCCACTGGCACTGAGCTTATGGTAGGTGCGCCTCTGGGAGTAGCTAAATTGCTCTCGAAAAAGTTGGACGGTAAGGATCCGGCCATCAACCGCTGCGTTTTTAAATAGGCAGCAAGTGCATCAGGCTGGCGCTTAGCAGCCAGCCAGCACTACGATGATGTTGTCATGATCCTTCCACCTGAAGCCATCAATGAAGTTGATTTCAGGGTCGTAACCGTAATATGAGCAGCCGGGCGAGAGCTCGATCGCTGTCTCTGCTAATTTCAATCTCTCATTCACAGACAAGCTTGGCGAGGCGATGGGCGCACGGGTCTCAGGATCAAGTTCAGTAAACGTCACGGCGACCAAGCTTAGCGTGCTGCCAGTTTGCTCCTGAAATGAAGGCCTTTCTTGCCAGGAAACGCTCATATCACCGATGGCAACATGGTGCGGCTGTGTAGAGACGACCACATTCTGAGCTGAGGTGGTTGAGGCAGCGTCATAAACAGGGCTTGCAGCGTCTTCTGCATTGCTGGCAGTGGCCAACACACAAGCAGCAAAACACAACCCGAAACGCTTCATGAACATGGCTGGAACTTCCTTCGTAACTTTCTGCCCAGCAAAACACTCTGAATATGAGCAGGCAAGGAGAGATGAGCGCCTGGCCTCTGGAAAGTCAAAAGTGAGGCGGCAAGATCGTTCTCTCCCTGCCCGAGCCATCCCTTACAGTCAACGGACCCACTGAAGAAACTACAGGTTTTACAAAGTCTCAGTCTGAGAGGGAGTGCCTTCTGATAAATCTCTCTTCGCCTCTGCTTCAGCCAAACTTTCAAATCCCCAAAACCGTAAAGCGCCAGGGCCGATCTGGCCTAACACCTGCTCAAAGCGGGGAAGGTCAACGCGGCTGCGCAAGACCTCAACCACACGTGCGGGCGTCTCATCATCCGCAAAGTTGTGATGTGCCCTGAGAGCTTTCACCTCAGTAGCCCAATCGTGTTCAGCGCCAAAGTCCGCAGTGTAGTCGCTGCTGCTCCAGCCATATGTGAAAATCGCCCGAAGAACCGCTGGCAGCGTATCAGCAAAGGACAGAACCTGCTCAGCGTCCAGTCTCCGGCGGAACACCAGCAAAACAGCCTGGACGCATGTGTAGGTCTGATTACGAGTGGTCAGGCCAAGCGCGTCCTGAGCATCAGCAAGGAAAGATTCGTACTGCTGAGAGGCCAGCTGATACTCCTGAGGCATAGGCATGAAGGTAACTCCGAAAATACGGGTGATCGCTCTATGTACGACCTTAGCTCAGGTTTTCGCGCTGCAAAAGTGACTGATTTTCAGCTGGCTCTTAAATTGATTTAACTTAGGTAATCTACGTATATGTACTATAGCTGCGAGTAAAGGTGAGGTCAGTGCTAGAAAGTTTGTGGTCAAGAATAATAAAAGAAATAATTATACTAAGTTGTGCGGTGCGAAATGAAATGATGAAGAAATATCGCTTCTGACCATGAGTAAATTTCACATTAGTCAAATTATAAATTCATATTGACATAGGTCAAAATGCTATCTACGCTTTAAATGTCATTGAAGTGGAGGCACTATGACTTTCGGCTTGATATTGTTCATTTGCGTATTCTTGGCGATCCTTGGGATGGTTGTGATTTCAGAGTTTTCTTCACGGAATAAAACTGCAGATCGCATGATCGCGGGTTTAGACGCTGATCTCAGCAAAGAATAACTCGGACAGAGATCCAGTCGAAGTGTGAGGCGCTGACTTTAAAGGACGGTTTGAAGTCGGCATCACCTCATAACGATAAGGCGGCTAGAGCTAGGGTATAGGGGGACTCTAGCTCTGCCGCCTTCTTCGTTTTCAGGCAATCTGCACGGTAGGGGCGGGGGATGACGCAGTCTCAATTTGCCGTAATCATCAGCCGCTCAGAATGAATAGGCGCACCGGCTGAGCCAAATATCAGGCCGCCATAACCTGCTGCACCAACCTCCGGCAAACTCTCCGTCTTCACTGCAGAAACATGCTGAATTTCCAGCACCGTATAAGGCCGCTGATAGGTCCAGGTCCGGTTCTCAACTCCGGTGAGATCAGGGTTTGGAGGCTGTTCAGTCGTGAAGGCGTAAAAGTAGAGCGTGAAACCAAAAGGCTCGACAGGCTGAACAGAGAGCGGCGTCATACCCCAACTGAGAATATCGGGCTCAATTGCTGTAATGTCGCCAGTGCGCAGGGTCACAAGGCTGAGATGCGGACCTCCACCTAGTCGGCTCTCATCGAACTCCAGATCAGGCCGGTCACCTTCAAACCAATGGTCAATCAGCTCAATCACAAAACCTTCCGGATCTGTGAGTTTGGCAAGGTACCCAACATCCCGAAACTGCTGCGGTCCTGTAACATAGACACCGCGCGCCTGAAGCTGGGCACAAGCCAGCTCGATATTGGGAACTGAGAGTGCGATCTTCCAATAAAGATCAGAGGATTGCGGCGTGTAAGGCGCCTCCGCCTCGGTGAACAGAAGTGCCGTCTCTTCCGCACAATATCCGACCCGCCCATCACCCTGATCGGACATGCCCAGGACATCGCAATAAAATCGCTTTTGAGCCGCCACATCACGGACACGCAAACGAAGAGTATCAAGCTTTGTCATAACGGGCTGTCCTTTATCGGGGCACAAGGCAAATACGCGTGTTTATTGAGCGATCTCGAAGTGGTCCTCACGCAGCAAAGCACGGCCATCCGGCTGCAAAACCCAAAGCTCATTGGTGATGACGCCATGGGCGTTGTTCATCTTCCAGTTGGCTGCAACGCGGGCAGAGGTCTGGTCCAGAACAGTGGTGACGGTACTGCTGTAAACCACATCATCAAATCCCTTGGAGATGATGTCTGTCCAAAAGCCCTCAATCGCTTCGCGCCCTTTAAACGTGCCAAATGGCTTTACGACCATCACGGCATCATCCTCATAAAGCGCAGCCGCACCCGCTGCATCACCTGCGTTGAACGCATCACGCCAGGTACGGCTTGCAGTGGCAACAGCGGTGTTGAGCTTGTATTCACTTTCAGCCAGTTTTCCTGCTTCGTCAGCGATGGCTTGTCCGCTCAATCCAACCGCGACAGTAACAGCAAGAGCGATAGATTTAATGAAAGTCATCACGTGATCTCCGTTCAGATGCGATGTTGATGACTGTCTTTTGCCGCACTTGCATTGTTTGAAAAACACTCTATTTCTGAAATCACTATTCATATGAAGAGAACAATTATGCTCTCAACGCTCCCGCTCTCCTTCGTCACAATTGTCGAGACCGGCTCAATCACACGCGCAGCCGATGAGCTGAACATCGCCAAATCCGCCGTTAGTCAAAATCTGAAACGGCTGGAAGAACAGCTGGATGTAAAACTCGCCATCCGCACCACGCGCCACCTCTCTCTGACCCCGGCAGGGGAGCGCTACTACCAGCGCTGCAAGGAAATCCTCGCGCTCTCACGGCAGGCGGAAACCGAGATGGAGAGTTTCGGAGCGGTCCCGTCTGGCCCGATCACCATCACAGCCCCCCACGCTTTCATCACGCCTGTCATCGCACCGGCCCTGGCAGTTGTGAAAGATAAGTTCCCGAACCTTCAGCCTTCAGTAATAGCGGAGGACAAGCGCCTCAATCTGATCACTGAGGGGATTGATGTTGCGATCAGTGTCGGCCAACTGCCAGACAGCACGCTTCAGGCGCGCCGCATAGGGACCCTGTGCGATATTCTGTGTGCCGCGCCAGCTGTAATTGAAAAGGCGCCTTCCGCTGATGACCCGCTCTACTGGCAATGGGTGCAGTCCCTGCCATACATCGCTCATACACGAGAGCCTGCTGTGGTGCGGCACCGCCTCCCGGTTCAGGAAAGTTCAGAGAGCATTGAGGTGAGCTTCAGATCTGCCGTCAAAGCCAACACCATTGAAGCCATCGCAGCTTATGCTCGAAATGGCCTGGGCGTTGCGCTCCTGCCGGATATCGCGATTGCGCAGGACCTGAAGACTGGAACCCTCCAGCCTTTACGTACTCTGTCAGAGCCAGAACCAACACCAATTTATGCCGTGCACAGCTATGATACTTTGCCACCCAAATCGGTGCAGGAGACAATCACGGCAATTCAGCAAGCCTTGGCGAAAGCGCTGCAATAAGGCAGGTCTCGCCTGATCTCCATCTCAGACAAAACACACAACATTCTCTGAAATCAGAGTGTTTCCGAGAATGAACTCATGAAACCTTCTCTTAAAAGCGAGCGGTATATTTTACCTTCTGACTTTACCTATACGTTAATATGTGGTCCTATGCGGCTATCGTAAGTTGAAAAGATACCGCTATGAAGCAACTGGAAGAAATGATGGCTGAAAGTGAGCAGCGCGCGGAAACAATCACAATTCCCAGCGAGGGTGCCACACTGATTGGCAAAGCCTACTGGCCTGTGGGTGACCCAAAATCCTCAGTCATCATTCACGGCGCAACCGGTGTGCCGCAGTTGTTTTATGCAAAGTTTGCCCGCTGGGTCGCAGAGCAGGGGCATCTCTGTCTCACCTATGACTATCGCGACTTTGGTGCCTCTAAACAGATACATCCACGCAACTCTTCCGCCACGATGTCTGATTGGGGCCTGTATGATCAGCAAGCTGCCTTTGATGCGCTGCTGAAACTGGCTGATACGCCCAGCACTCACGTGATTGGTCACTCTCTTGGCGGCTTCATGTTGCCATTCCATCGAAATCTGGACATGGTCGATAAGGTCACGACAGTTGCCTGCGGTCAGGTTTATTGGCGTGACCACCATATGCCATATTTCCTGACTGTTGTTGCCTTCTGGTATTTGCTTGGACCAGCTGTGACACGTATGAAAGGTTATTTGCCCGGTAAGGCACTTGGGATCGGCGCAGATATTCCTGCTGGTGTTTATTGGCAATGGCGTAAATGGTGCACTTCTCCAACCTTCTTCAAGGATGACATCGGTAGTGCTTTACCTTCCATGAACCCGAAGCCCTTCACTGGTCCGATCAAAATCATGTCGTTCACCGATGATGATCTTGCCCCGAATGCCTCCGTTGAACGCCTTCCACCTCTCTACAAAGATGCGCAGGTCACGCGACAAATCCTTAATCCGGCAGACTTCGAGCTCAAGGAAGTTGGGCATCTGAAGGCCTTCGCCAAGCAAAACGCGGTCTTGTGGCCTGAAATTCTGGATATTGCTTGAGGCAGGCCGCTCCACTAACAAAGGGCAAATGAAAAAGACCAGAGCTGACGAGAGCACCTAACCACGCATTAGCGTCAATCTGCTTTACTGGCGGAAAAGCGGATAGTCCTATGCTTCTTCGACTGATCAAAGTTCTGGTCTCCTTGGCGTTCGGCGGTTTTGCTGCTCTGGTTTGCTTCAACAACTATCAGGATACACCGGCAAATCTGGCGTATATTGAAACCGTCATTTCCATGGTGGACACTTTCCCAACCAGCCCCAAGTTCCGGGCTGTGTTTCCTCTGGAAACCGCACCAACCTTCCTCACTATTATCCTGGCCATAGAAGGCTTCATTGCTCTCCTGCTGGTTCTGGGAAGCTTGCGCATGCTGGCCAGCATTCATCGGTCAGCGGCCTCATTCAATCGCTCCAAGTCCACCGTCTCCTTCGGCTTTTGCATCGCCATTCTGCTTTGGTTTGGCATCTTTGTTACAGGAGCAGGAGAGTGGTTCCTTGCATGGCAATCTCCACTCGGGAGAGGGGCCATAGACACCTCCTACAACATCAGCATCATCGCATTTTTGGCGCTGATCTTCGTGAACCAGAAAGAGGAAGACCACGGCTGAGACGAAAGGAAAACCCTGAGATCCACCCAATTAGATGTAACCTAAGACTATCCATCTGAGGCATTTGAAGGACTGCTTTTGCCTAGGAATTGTTCCACGTTTGAAACATCGACCACTTGTGGTGACGGGGAACAGAGATGGATATCAGGTTTGGGAGGAATGTGTTTTCAGGTCAGCCAGCCGCTTCAAACAGGAAGTCGCATAAATCCATACCTGCGCGCTTTCTTGATGATGACTACTTGATTGGCCTTGGCCTGGCCCTGCAGAAGAAAAGGCGGGGCGAGTATCTGACAGGAAGTGGCAATACCGTCCAACGCTATATCGCCAATCAACCGCAGCGGGTGACACTCCAGTACACCAACAAATCCTTCTATTTCTCCTCCATTTGTGATGGCGCCATCGTGGTGTTTGATTATCTGCGGCATAATGAAAGCATGGCACACTTCAACGAGTACGCCCATGTCGGCAAGCGCTTCGCTACCATCAAAAAACCGCAGATCTGCGAAGTCCACCGCGTCGCTGAAGAAACCAACGCCGCCAACGCCATAGACCTGCTCCTCGCCGACTACCCCGGCAACCTCACTATGCTGCACCCGCTCAAGACCAACAAATGGTTCAACAAAGACCGCATAGATTGGTACGCCCGCCAAGGCGGCCGCCACTACCGCATCGAAACCTCAAACCTTGGTTCAAGCCTCTATCAATGGAAAGACAACCAAATCCTCCTGCGCTTAACCCCCGAGCAGATCTTGATGCACACGCAGGTCCGCCTGCAGCGTAATGGCGGAGAGAACTAGCCTAACGGCGCCTTATGCAAACGTGCTCTGGTGATTTTGAGCAGATCAGCCGTTTAAACGAGGAGTCTGCGTCATAAAAAAAGCGACCATTTAGGCCGCTTTCTACGTCTCGGGTTTTTAGTGCTAATCCTCAGGACTTCTTCACGAATTCCGTCAGAATAACAATACGTTGGTCGTTGACACGGCCTTCGATGTGCTCTGCATTATCCTGCACCAGAGTAATGTTCCGCACCGCTGTGCCGCGCTTGGCAGTGAAGCCCGCGCCTTTGACTTTGAGGTCTTTGACCAGCGTCACGGTGTCCCCAGCAGAAAGCACAGCGCCGTGCGTATCCTTGTGCACGATAGCGTCTTCATCCTCTGCCGCTGGCATACCGGACTGAGCCCACTCAAGCGTTTCCTCATCCAGATACAGCGTATCCAGTAGGTCTCGTGCCCAGGCCTCACTGGAGAGGCGGCCAAGCAGACGCCATGCGCTCACCTGAACCGCTGGCTCAGTGCTCCATGCGCTCTCATTCAGGCAGCGCAAATGGTTCACATCCAGCTCAGCTTCACTTTCCAACTGTGCGGAGCAAGTGCCACAAACCAAAATGGATTTCTCTGCATTGCCATCGCTATCCGGACCAACTGCGACTGCAGCAAGATCCTCTGTCACACCGCAAAGCTCGCATTTATCGTCTGCGCGGCTGCGCAGGTCATTCTCAAGGGACATATCTACGTACCTTTTCATAGTCGCATTTGCCAAAAACAAAGACCGGCCTCACATGGGCCGGTCTTGAATCTTAGTATTACTGCAGCTCTAATCGGTGCTCAGTCATCCATCTTCAGCGCTTGAATGAACGCTTCCTGAGGGATTTCAACCTTACCGAACTGGCGCATCTTCTTCTTACCCGCCTTCTGCTTGTCCAGCAGCTTGCGTTTACGAGAAGCATCACCGCCATAACATTTCGCGGTCACATCCTTACGCAGGGCAGAAAGGGTCTCACGTGCAATCACGCGGCCACCAAGCGCTGCCTGAATAGGGATTTTGAACATGTGCCGAGGGATCAGCTCTTTCAGAACCTCACACATCGCACGACCGCGTTTGTCCGCCTGTGAGCGGTGCACCAGCACAGAGAGCGCATCAACCGGCTCGTCGTTCACCAGAATGGACATCCTGGCCAAATCACCAGCACGGTATTCGCTGATTGTATAATCAAACGAAGCGTAGCCCTTGGAGATGGACTTCAAGCGGTCATAAAAGTCAAAGACCACTTCGTTGAGCGGCAAGTCATAAGTGACCATTGCACGAGACCCAACGTAGGAAAGGTCAACCTGCACACCACGGCGATCCTGACACAGCTTCAAGATGGCACCGAGGTACTCATCTGGTGTCATAATGTTCGCACGGATCCATGGCTCGCGGATTTCTTTGATCTTCACAACATCCGGCATATCAGCAGGGTTGTGCATCTCAAACTGAGAACCGTCTGTCATCTCCATCTCATAAACAACAGATGGCGCTGTTGCGATCAGATCAAGGTTGAACTCACGGGACAGGCGTTCCTGAATAATCTCAAGGTGCAGCAGACCAAGGAAGCCACAGCGGAAACCAAAACCAAGCGCAGCCGATGTTTCCATCTCATAGGAAAATGACGCATCATTGAGGCGCAGCTTGCCCATAGCAGAGCGTAGGTCTTCAAAGTCGTTGGCATCAACCGGGAAGAGACCACAGAACACAACAGGCTGAGCAGGCTTAAAGCCCGGCAGTGCTTCGGTGCAGCCCTTTTTATCCGTAGTTATGGTGTCGCCCACACGGGTATCAGCAACTTCCTTGATGGAAGCTGTCAGAACACCAATTTCACCCGGTCCAAGGCGGTCCGTTGCAACGAAAGCTGGGGTCATCACACCAACGCGGTCAACTGGATAAACAGCGCCAGTGCCCATCATCTTGATGGAGTCGCCTTTTTTCAGTTCACCGTCGATGATGCGAACCAGAACCATCACACCAAGATACGTATCGTACCAGCTGTCCACCAACATAGCTTTTAACGGGCCATCCGGATTGCCTTTTGGTGCAGGAAGCTGTTTGACGATTGCTTCCAAAACATCAGGAATACCAAGTCCGGTCTTCGCTGAAATCATCACGGAGTCAGACGTATCAAGGCCGATCACATCTTCGATCTGCTCTTTGATGCGATCCGGCTCAGCAGCAGGCAGGTCAACCTTGTTGAGAACGGTCACGATATCGTGGTCGTTGTCGATCGCCTGATAGACGTTCGCAAGCGTCTGCGCTTCCACACCTTGGGAGGCATCAACCACCAGCAGGGAGCCTTCCACCGCAGCAAGAGAGCGAGAAACTTCATAGGCAAAGTCCACGTGACCTGGGGTATCAATCAGGTTCAGCGTGTACTCTTCACCGTTATCTGCCTTGTAGATCAGGCGAACGGTTTGAGCCTTAATGGTAATGCCGCGCTCCTTCTCGATATCCATGGAATCGAGAACCTGCTCCGTCATCTCACGATCAGTGAGAGTGCCGGTAGACTGGATGAGGCGATCGGCCAGGGTGGACTTACCGTGGTCGATGTGCGCGACAATCGAGAAATTGCGAATATTGGACAAAGTTTTGGTCGTCATGGGCGCTCAATTACCACTGCTTTGCTCTATGGCAAAGCACATAATAAGCGCCCACGCGCTTTTTTGCCGTTTTCCAGCCAATAAAGTGAATAGCAATTGGCTTTCTCTCAGATTCTCGCTGCTATCTGGCTAAAAGTGATACTCAAAGCCAAGACCAAACAAATGAGCTGACATATCGGTCGACGCGTTGCCGGAGCCGGAGATATTGTCCGTTGTGCTCAGTGAGAAATCCGCGGTCTGGAAGAACCCGTATTCGAGTGTTGCTCCAAGTTTGGGGTTAATCGCTATGGTTACACCCCCGCGAGCCAACAAGGCCCCAACCGTCGACTGGCTGCCTTTGATTGTGAACTGATCCCCGTTAATTGTGCCATTGATAGTCCCGATGACAGGAAATGCAGCCCCAATGCTGATCCCGGCAAACGGAATGACCTTTTTGGTGAGGGGAGAAAGGGGAGCAGAAAGAATAACGCCGCCCATCACATAGGCGGCGGCCACAGTTCCACTTCCGCCGTCCACCCCGGAAAGGTTAGAAACGCTATTGCTGATGTAACCAGTATCCAGCTGCAGTTTGACAAAGTCCCCAGCCGTTACACCGCCAAACGCGGCGGCATTCCAGCCGATATTGTATTCGAAAAATTTTGTCCGCCCAGTCCCGGGTGTATAAAAATCACCATCAGGTGCGTAAGAAACAAAGGCCTTAGCACCTGCATAAGGTTTGAGTGGAAACATGCCCATCGCCGCTTTTTCAGCCGCTGCCGCAGCTGCTTCTTGCGCAGCCGCCGCCAAATCCGCAGCATAGGAACGGGCAGAGAGTGCTCCTGTCGCCAATAACGCAGAAACTAACATGATCACAGTAGAGGAAAACTTTCCCATTGCGCACTATCTCCTGAAGTCCTGAAAGGGAGATTCGCGCAAATAGACAAGTCTTACCAAATAATTAATGATGTAATTCACAGAACATGTAAAATATAGGTATCAATTACAATGATATAACTTGTCTGATCTCTATGAGGTCTGATGATATTACCAGTAGTCGCTATGCATAAAACAAGGCGGCAACCTGCCGCCTCTGTCAATAGTGAAAATTAGCGAAGTACTTACGTTTGTTACCCGCTAAAAATCATAGCGAAGACCAACGCCGATAAGGTGAGAACTTAGATCTGACTCCAGTGTGTTTTCTACTGAAACGCCGCTTTGGGTTGTTTTTTGCTTGATGTCAAAATCGGCCGTTTGGAAGTAAGTATAATCTGCAAAAAGGTGAGTGTTTTCATACGCCTCATAAGAAAGGCCGCCAGTGAGTTTCCATGCAAAAACATATTGATCTTCGATCTCGATTTGCCGTGTCTGACCCAAGAGCGCATTTGAGAGGATTGTTTTATCCATATCTGGCTTTGCAATGCCAATACCACCTCCCGCGAAGGCCGACAGCTGATCTGTAAGAGCAAAATCAGCAAGTATGTTTGCCATAGTGTATCTGGCAAAGATTTTTCCTCTTGAGCTGTAATCGATTGGAATGGTGTCACTGCTCATATCTTTGACCGAGTTGACAAGATATCCTAGTTCACCTTCAAGACGAAGATACTCATTCAACCTATATCCAAGGCTAGTGCTTGCCGACCATTCGCTTTTATAGTCAAAATCATAGCTATCAGTTGGCACACCTCCGATTGGGTCAAAGGTGCTACGAAGTGAAAATGCCTTTGCGCCTTTGAGCGAGATATACATGCCACTGTCTTGAGCCTGCGCAGCGGATGCTCCGGCAATTATTAATCCAACGCCCGCAATAAGGGTGGAAATACACAGAACCTGTTTCACTTCAAATACTCCAGATATGAAAGTGTAAGCAGATTGATATTCAAGGAGTGAGATAATTGCTGCTGAGTAACGTGTTCACTCTCTGTTAAGTAACGACTACCCGTAGGTGCAGTAATTAATTGATAACCTTAAAATCAACCATTGAAATTTGATGTAATGATCAAAAATTATGGTTAAATTTACGTAAAATAATCTGATAATTAGTAAATTTCAGCTATCTGATGTCCGCCCGGTTTTAACTCCAGATCCCAGACTATCCTGCAATAAACTCAAGTGTTTGCGCGCGGTGTGTTCTTGAGGCCTGTCGTAAAATATGACAATTCTGCTGAAAGTTCAGGCGTATCTATCAAAACTAGGCAAAAGTAGATTTACGGGGCAACACGCATACCTTCGCTCTAGCGTTTTTTGGCCCGGGTATTTTAAAGGGGCTTCCATGAAACTGCGTCATGCAACCAAATCTGATCTTCCTGTCATCCTGGAAATTCACAATGATGCAGTCAAAACTTTAGCTGCAATCTGGACGGATGCTTTAGAGACATTGGAAGACCGTAAGAACTGGTTCGAAAACCGGATTGCTGGTGGGTTTCCGATCATTGTGGCTGAAGACGACAACGGTGATGTGCTGGGATACGGCAGTTACGGCCCGTTCCGTGAGAAGCCTGGCTATAACAAAACCATGGAACATTCAGTTTATGTAACGCCGCAATCTCGTGGAAAAGGGGCAGGATCCGTATTGCTCGAAAAACTGATCGAACTTGCAAAACAAGATCAGAAACACGTCTTAATCGGTGCCATCGACAGCGACAACAAAGGCTCAATCCGATTGCACGAACGCTACGGCTTCAAAGTCAGCGGAGAGCTCCCCCAAGTCGGGTTCAAATTCGGTCGCTGGCTGGACCTGACCCTGATGACGCTCATCTTAAACGAGGATGATGCTCCAGCAGCTTACTCACATGATTGAGATAAGGGGAGCATCACTACTCCCCTTTGCACAAGGCAATCTAAAGGACTAGAGTTAATTTAGGAGGTTACGGCCAAGTAAAGTAGAAAGCGAGGTTCTTTGCAATTTGAACATAGTACGCATTGTGGCCGGTCTTTTTATCGAAGGAGCGTCCTTCTTCATCCATGAAGGTCAGATCTTCAAACAACTCATTTGCATTAGAGTAATCGCCGACATGTGTAATTGAGGAAGTCCCAAACACATACTCTCCATCAGGATTCAAATAAACGATGTAATTGGATTTTGTTTCGAAGCCATAGTCTGCCATATCTTCGATATTGAGTGTACCATCCTTCATCGCTTGCAGCATTTCTTTAGCGATAGGGTCTCCAGTCTTAGCACTGGCATAGATACCCTTCATCAGCTCCTGATACACAGCCGAACTGTTCGGATTAGTCCATTCTTTTGAGATGTCGAAGAACTTTTGGATTGCTGCAGCTTGTCGGCTGCGTTGTGCCAGATAAGAGTGAACTGCGCCTTGCATTTTATCGGTATCGAGGCCGATTAGTACCTCGAATATTTTGCTGATCGCTTTTTTAGTCGGATCATTACTTTGCTCAGCTTCACTCTTTGCATTTTGCCCTTGCTGGCGTAGTTCATTGCCCTGACGTAATTCATTGTCGGGGGTGAAGCGCACAACATCTTCAAGCAAACTAACAGCTACTTCATCCTGAGACATAATCGGTGCAGGATCATAATTACCAGCAAAATTGGTGAATGAAAAAGAAAGACGGACGCCACTAACATCCATAATGTATACCTCTACAGAATATCAATAAATTGCTATTGAAATCAGCATGCGCACTGAAACAACAGACATCATATCTGTAGGTAGCAAAATCTAGCTCTTACATGAGCTGAGAAATAAGTAAACGTGTTTGTATGTGGAGTCAAATACTTGAATTTATTTGATTTTACTACAATTTTAATGTTGTAAGCGTGTTGGGTGTATTTTAGCAGGTTGGGCGCTGTTTACGTATTCATATAGAGCTTACTATGAATGATCATAATTCATCTATGTCATGATGCGTTGATTATGAATACTCTGTCAGTTGGCTAGCTCGACGAATACCGGTTTCTGCCGACACCGCTTGTCTAAAAAATGCAAATCTGTACTGAGCAACCACTCATCTCCTAAGATGGTGGAGTAAAAGAACTCAGTAGTTTGTTTTGTTCCCCATCGAAGCCTTATGGACAGATCGGTTAATTTGAATAAGGGAGTGTTTTGGCTCATGATCATGAGATTAGGAGTGAACAATGGGGCACAACACACGGACCGCCAGCGCTGCAGCTGAGAA
>NZ_LMCG01000021.1:0-2883 GCF_001623065.1 Pseudovibrio sp. Ad46
GCCAGATAGAACGGCTCGCCGGTGACCTCATCGCGGGTCAGATCTGGAGAGACGTTGAGCACAGCTGCGCCCAGCTCTGGTGTGGTGCGCTGATCGAAAGCAGCAAGGCGCACATAAGCGTCCTGTCCCACTTGCAGCTGATCCACATCAACCGGTTGAACACGGCTTTCAATCACCAGATCACTGTCTTCCGGCACCACCAGCATGAGCGTGTCACCCGGTGCGATCACGCCGCCAACAGTGTGAACGTTGAGTTGGTGCACATAACCGGATTGTGGCGCGCGGATGTCAATGCGCTTGAGGCGGTCCTGCGCAGCCACTTCCTGCTCTTCCAGCTCGGCAATCTGCGAGCGGATGTTTTGCAGGTCAGACAGAACTTTTTCCAAAAACTCTTCGTCCAGCTGCAGGATCTGCACGCGCTTTTCGCTGATGGCTTCCTTGGTCTGAGCGACCTGAGAGATCAGCCCACCGCGGTCCCCAACCAGCTCGGCCCGTTCCCGCTTGATGGCGGTGACCTGAGAGGCGTTGATCAGGCGCTTTTCCAAAAGAGAAGCAAAGTCGGCGAGTTGCTGCGTGACAAGATCAATGCTTTCGGCTTTCGCATCGCGCTGCACCTTTAGGCCTTCAATCTGCTGCTCCAGCTGAGCAATCTGCTCGCCAAGCTGCTTCTTGCGGCCCTTGATGCCCTGCTGACGAGCAGCAAACAGGGCTTGTTCACCATCCAGAGCAGTGGCAGCAATCTTGTCGGTTTTCGCCAGCTCAACCAGAATTTCCGGGAAGGAGACCTGTTTGTCACCGCGCCATTCAGCAGAAAGGCGGGCTTCCTGCGCCTGCATCTGATGAAGGCGCTTGCGGGTGATGGCAAGGTTTGCTTTCACCACGGTCTCATCCAGACGGAACAGCACATCCCCGGCTTTGACTTCATCGCCGTCTTTGACGAGGATTTCGCCGACAATACCGCCTTCCTGATGCTGTACCTTCTTGGCCTGTCCATCGACAGCGATGGAGCCGGAGGTGATCACTGCGCTGTTGATCTTGGCAACGGAGGACCAGCCGCCAAGGCCGAGCACAAGAACGCCCACAAGGACGAGGCCCCAGCGCATGTGTTTCTTACGAGAGGTCTGAATGGTGGAAAGGGTTGTTTGCTCAGGCATGTGGCACCACGCTCAATGGTCCTGTTTTTGCAGCAGCTGGGGCTGGTTGTGCGCCGGGGGCCGGTTTTGCACCGGGTGCTGGCACGCCAGCAGGGGCGCTGATTTTTGGCAGGACTTCGTCTTTCGGGCCAAAGGCGGCCTGCTGGCCATCCTTCACAACAAGCAGCAGATCAACAGCTGAGATCGCGCTTGGACGGTGGGCAACGACAATGACAATGCTGCCGGTCTCGCGCATCAGCTTGATAGCGCGGGTCAGGGCTGCTTCGCCTTCTGAATCCAGATTGGAGTTGGGCTCATCGAGCACGATCAGGAACGGGCTGTCATAAAGCGCACGGGCCAGACCCACACGCTGACGCTGTCCGGCAGAAAGCAGTGCCCCGCCTTCGCCAACCTGCGTGTCATAACCATCAGCCAGACTGGTGACCAGCTCATGCACATTGGCAAGCTGGGCGGCTTCCAAAATCTTCTCGTCATCGCGTTCTGGCGCAAAGCGGGAGATGTTTTCGGCAATGGTGCCGTCAAACAGTTCCACATCCTGCGGCAGGTAGCCAACTGCTGTGCCCAGACGATCTTCCGACCACTGGCCCAGCTCCGCGCCATCCAGACGAACGGCACCGCGCAAGATTGGCCAAACGCCCACAAGCGCACGGACCAGACTGGTTTTGCCAGATCCAGACGGGCCGATAATGCCCATACCATCGCCTGCTTTGAGTTCAAAATTGACGCCAGCCAGTGTGACAGCACGAGCGCCCGGAGGCGCTGTTGCGATCTGCTGTACATTGAGGGTCTTGCTTGGCAGCGGCAGTTCGGTTTCTGGCGGGGTCTCATCCAGACCTTCCAGTGATTTTTCCAAACGGGTGCGGGCCTGACGGGCTGCGATGAACACGCGCCACTGGCCGACAGCCTGCTCCACAGGAGACAAAGCACGGGAGGTGATGATGGAAGCTGCGATCATAACACCAGGTGAGACTTCCTGAAGGATCGCAAGCCATGCACCCACAGCCAGAACGGCAGAACCGAGCAGAAAGCGGAAGGCTTTGATGGCAGTGGCGAACAGGGAGGCACGGTCGCCTGCCTTGGTCTGGGCATCATAAAAACGGGCGTTGGTTTCATCCCACTTGTTGGTGAGTGTGGAGCTCATGCCAAGGGCGCGCACCACTTCCGCATTGCGGCGGGCGCCGGAGCGGGTGTTGCTGCGCTGTGCGTTTTGTGAGGCCAGTTCCCTGGAGGGATCGCGGCTCATGAACTCGTTGGCAAGCACCAGAGAGAGGATGATGACCGCGCCAGCCAGTGCCAGCATGCCGAGCCAGAAGTGGAGCACAAACACCAGACCCAGATAGATCGGCATCCATGGAATATCAAAGAGCGCGGCTGGACCCTGACCACCCCAGAACTGGCGCATGGTTTCCAGATCGCGGATCGGATCTACGTTTTTACCGCTGTTGCCCATGCGCAGTGGTACGCGCAGGTTGGCAAGGAACGCTGTGCGCGACAGGCGGGCGTCAATTTCCTGAGAAATACGCGACAGGCCACGGGCACGGATGCCTTCCAGCAGGGCGAAGAACAGATAAAGGATACCGGCAAAACTGGCGATGATCACCAGTGTTGGCACGCTGTGGCTGGCGAGCACGCGATCATAGATCTGCAGCATGAACATCGGACCCGTCAGCATCAACAGGTTGATGACCAGACTCAAGACCCCAACGCCCGCATACCCGGACCGAGACGC
>NZ_LMCG01000022.1:0-929 GCF_001623065.1 Pseudovibrio sp. Ad46
CGAGAGAGGCTGTTTTGCCGCCTAAGGCAACCTGAAATTCATCAACGGATCTGACGTATTCAAGCTCAGCCATGCTATCGACGACACGCGCTATTTTTTGATTGACCTTGACATATAGCGGATGACGGCTTGGCCGAAACTGCAGCTGAGGACACAGTCAGCGTGCTTCATAAACACGGGTTCCGGTCCTGACGGAATAAGATTTTGCCTCGTATGAGGCCGCTACCACACATCCGCTTTTTTCATCTACTGCCGTAATGGCTACAGGCTTCCCACGCAAAGCCGGGTCCATTTGCTGCTCTACAGATGCGAAAAAGGCGTCCATATCGATATATATGGTTCGAAAGATCGTCATTACAGATTTTACCGATTGATTTTAGATGCGCTTTGTTCCTTATATGTTCTCATGGCAGATCGCAAAAAACAATTAGCAAATGTCGCGTTTGGGGGCTCCTGGTCAGAAGAACTGATCCACAAAGGCAAAGTTCAAGCTGTACTTGATGTGTTACGTCAGGCGGCGAGAAGATGCGATGAAGAAGATCCAAGGGGACCAGAATTAACGGCTACGCTCGTCTATATCGAGCGTCACGTTGAAAAAGGTCGAATGTATCGTATAGGGATAGAAAAAGCCTTGTCTTTACAAGATCCTACCCAGAGACAAACAGAAATGTTGAGGTATGTTTCGCTGATTGAAGCATGGATACAACCTGTTAAAGGGACGTAGGGCTGTCTGTGAGTAATAGAGCCTCATACTGAGTAATAAAGATCCATACTCAGTAATAAACTATCATACTGAAATGACGCCCAATGATCCGAAGTTGCCTGTCAGCGCGGTTCGATTTCATAATTGAAGTGCGGACTTTGCTGACGTCCGCTGCGGAGTAGAGAACTGGAAATGAGTATGGCTACGTCGAGATGCATCGGGCCAG
>NZ_LMCG01000023.1:0-2512 GCF_001623065.1 Pseudovibrio sp. Ad46
GGTCTTGCAAGGCCGTGACCGGCCTGAGCGCTCGTCAGATGCACTGCATGAAGATCTGTCCGAAGAGCTGGAGATCCGGGGCTTTCTGGATCAGTTTCCCGGCCACCGCTTGATGGTCAGGCCAGGGGAACAGTCGCACAAGGAGATATTCTGATGGTCTATCCGCTCGCAGAACAACGCATGGCAGCAGAGCTCATCAACCCACGCCAGGATGAAGCTGTCGTGATGGATATGGAGCTCTTTGCGCAAGCGGTGGTAGATAGCCATCAAAGCCTTGGAGTAACAACGGGTGGTGCCCTTGACCTAGCGAGCCTGCCAGTGCTGCTACGCGATATGAAGGGTGGTCAGACACTCCTGAAGGAAATCGGCCTGCAGGGGCGCTATTACACCAAAGTGGTGAACGGCAAGACCTACGTGGTGTTTAAGGGATACTCCGCCTTGCGTGAGACCTTGAAGGGCACACGGTATCTGTCCACCTCGCCGAAAGTCATTGCGTTTGGCATTGGCCCAGAGGCACTTAAATCTGCAGGAAGGTCCAATGCGATCATAATGATCACCTGCTATGTCGCACTCGATGTGATGCAGTTCGTCATGAGTGATGAGCAGCTCTATCACGAGCTGTTTGCCAACATCATTACCGACGTTGCTATTGGTACGGTCGCGATGGCCGCGGGAGCTCTGGCAGCAGCAGGAGCTGTTGCTATTGCTGGTACAATTACTGCGATTGCTCTGCCTGCAGTCGTTGTGACCGGAGGGGCAATCATTGTGGGGCTCTATGTCGGGCACAAGTTAAGTGAGCTATCAGAAAGCTATCAGATTAAGAAAAAACTCGGCGCAGCCTTGCTTTGGACTGGCCAAGCTGTCGCTCATGGAGTTCAGGAAGTCGGCAAGGTCATTCATGCTGCACATGTTGCCATGAAGCAGAAAGTGGAAGAGTTTGAACGTCGCAGCAACCGCTTTATGAACCAGTTGGAACGTGAGACCATCTGGCATTTTGGCGGTCCAGATTTGTATAATCAGCTCTATCGGAGACACTGATGTTGGGGTGGGTGATTGATAAGGGCACACTTGCTGGTCGTTGGGTCGGTCAGGACATTCGTCGCCTCCATGCAGTGATGCTCCTTCTCGATTTGATAGGAATTTCCGCCTGCTTGGATGTAATGCGTCCCGCGCTTCTAGCCATTTTTGCTCAGCCTCCTGAACCTGAACTGTTACAAGTTGTCCGCGGTAGATCCCGTTTTTTGCTGGCTGGAGCAGCATTACCTATGCTTCACCTTGCCATTACTCCTTGGGGGCAACATTGGATTAAGCGGTCAGCCCAAAGCTTCTCAGTCGTGTTCTTAATCGTTGCTGTCGGCGGAGCATTTCTCGGATTGGTAATCACCGACTATGCGCGCGCGCAGGCGATCCTTGTAGGGTATCGCTCTTGCGACCAAACGTTCCTGAATGACTTCCAGCGCAAGAACGAAGTACTGGTTGCTCCCGGTATGTTGTGTCCGCCAACCTCTGCTGCTGGAAAACCCTATCCGCCGCCGGGGTGAAGCCCTAACGAAGCCCGCCAGACCACTCTCAATACTTGTACGTCCTTTGTTTTTTCTTTTGCCAGTGAGTTTGTTATGAATGCTATTGTCCAAATCCCGCAGCTCTTCCAGGAACAAGATCTGGCCTTCACCTTTGCCGCTCCTGCGCAGCCCAACTCGGAGTTGCTGGTCACGGGGTTCTCGGCAACTGAACGCCTTAATGGGCTCACACAGATCCAGATTGAGCTTGCCAGCCATGACAATGCGCTGGACTTGCATGGCCTGCTGGACACGCCCGCTACGCTGACCATCCATCATAAATACGAGGGCCTGCGCCATCTCTCCGGGGTGATTGCTGAGATTGCTCGCGGTAATGAAGGCCATCACCGCACCAGTTATTCGCTGACGCTGCTGCCCAGTCTGCACCGTTTAGCTCACGGCTCTGACTGCCGGATCTTTCAGAAAAAGAGCGTGCCCGAGATCGTCAAGATCCTGCTGAAGGAGCACGGCGTCGAGGATGTGAAGTGGGATCTGACAGACACCCACGCGGCCCGCGAATACTGCGTGCAGTACCGGGAAAGTCACTTAAGCTTTTTAGAGCGCATCACGGCAGAGGAAGGCATCTGGTACTACTTCACCTATGGTACCAACGGCCAGCATACACTGCAGTTCATTGATAACCCACAGATTGTCTCGCAGCTGCCGGACCAGCCAAAGTTGGAGTACAACAGCATGGCGGGCGGGGCTGTCAAAGGTGTCTATTGCTCCAGCTTTGTCCTGCGTGAGCAGCTGCGAGCCACCAGCTTCATGCAGCGCGATTATTCCTTCAAGAACCCACCTTACAATCAGCAACACGCCCACCAGCGCGGTGAGGACAACGGTTCAGCTGGAGACTATGCGCTCTATGAGTATCCCGGGCGCTACAAGGCCGATGGTGTTGGCAAGCCGTTCACAAAACACCGGCTGGAGGCAGCACGTGTTGAGGCCAAGAA
>NZ_LMCG01000024.1:0-544 GCF_001623065.1 Pseudovibrio sp. Ad46
GTATGACCATCTAGCGACCTCCACTCTTCAGCGATCACCACCAACGCGCAGGCAATTGCGAACGTCAACGGCGACCTGAATGCGATGTACAGCATCAAGGTCGCTGTTGATTCTAATGGCAACCAGTACGCAGCGGGAATGGGCATTGGTGTTCAGAATACGCCAGCGGGTATGCAGTCGCAGGTGCTCTTCCTGGCAGACCGCTTCGCTGTGATGACTCAGGCTGGCGGTACAGTTACGCTGCCATTTGTGATCCAGAACGGACAGACCTTCATCCGGGATACGTTCATCCAGGACGGTACCATCAGCAATGCCAAAATAGGAAACTACATTCAGTCTTCAACATGGGACGGAACCGGGAACGTTGGCTGGCACATCAACAAATCTGGCTACGCGACGTTTAACAACGTGACCGTTCGCGGCTCGATTTACGCCACAAACGGTAATTTTCTTTCAATGGCTCCGGCAACACAACGGTGATTAATGGTAATGGCGTAACCATTAATATTCCGGGTGGAGGTCGCTAGATGGTCATACTACGATC
>NZ_LMCG01000025.1:0-4636 GCF_001623065.1 Pseudovibrio sp. Ad46
GCCCATCATGTAGGCTTGCAACTGGGAGAGCACTCTCGGCCACCGGCAACGCAACCGCGGGCAACCGCGGTAAATCAGCCGCTTCCAGCAAGGTCGGATCCAGCGCCAATCCTTCAAGAATCGCAACATAGGATGCAAACATCTCATCCAGAATGCGCGCGTCAAATAACTCCTCAACTGCATCCCAGTTTAGATAAAGACACCCGTCTCGCTCCATAACCTGATGATCAAGCCAAACCTGCGGGGTCTGACTGATAGTGTAAAAATTATCAGCTCCCAGGGTGTCATTCGTCTCATCAGCCCAATCAACACTATCTTGATTAAGCAGACTGGTGAACACAACCGGGATCACGCTTTCCTGCGCTGAACCATTGCGTTTGGTCAGTCGCCGCGACACCTGCACACCACTGAACAACCGGTGATCAAGATCTTGCCAGATCTGACGTTGCACCTTTTGTGCTTTGTCGAGAAAGCTGCCATCACCACGGAAGTCGATTTCCATGATGTTTAACGTGGTGAAGTCTCCGATCACCTCTAGAATGTCGGGGTGCACAGTTGGGCGATTGAAGAGCGTGAGATTGATACAGAAATGCGGATCGCGGCTCCACCGCGCCAGAACACTAGCGAAGCAGCTCATCATAAGCCCGGTCATTGTCAGCGCATTCTGCGAAGCCAAGGACTGAAGTCGGGTGACAAAGGGACGATCGAGCACTTTGGTCCTGCGAACAAATTTCGGTGCCGTTAATGATGCTGGGGCTGTTTCCAGAGGCAGATCAGGTCCCATCGGCAGCGTTGGAATTCGCTCTTCCCAATAAGATTTAGCAGCTTGGAACGCCTCGCTTTCTTCCGCTTTCTTACTCGTCAGAACATGGTCGCGAAAACTAAACGACAATGCAGGTAAATCGATCTTGGGTTGCCGATAAAGATATGAAACTTCGCGCATAAAGAGCTCGATACTCCAGGCATCGGCAATCAGAAGATCAAAAGACACATGTAGCCGTGCTTGCCCGCTATCAACCGTCACAGCGCGAATATCGAAAAGCGGCCATTGACTACAATCCGTCACCTGATGGGACATTTTCGACCGCAGTCGTTTGGTCGCCGCTTGGAACGCACCCGAATTCCAATCATCCGCCGGAATGTCTTCAATCGTAAAGCGTGGAACTGACTCCAGTATCTGCTGGGTCCCGTCTTCTTTGATCACTGCACGCAACATTGGATGGCGTGCAATCACCTTGTTCACAGCATCCTTGAATTGGACGTGCGAGAAGTCAGGTAAATCGAACTCGAAATAGATGTGCGTGGCGACATCACCTAATGCCAATGAAGATTGACGCCCAACCCAATACGCCAATTGAACATCTGTCAGCGCGAAGGGTTTGTTAAGATTATCCGGTTCTTGCACGACCTCTTGAGGACTGAAGACTTTGTTCTGCGTAGCTTGTTGCTGACACGCAGAAGCAAGTCCCGCGACTGTTGGGGCCTCGAAAAAAGCGCTCATCGGAACGGTGACACCCAACCGTTCCTGAAGCAACGTGATCAAACGTGCTGCTAAAAGCGAATGCCCACCCAGTTCAAAGAAGTTGGCGTCTTCGTTCTCAAGTTCGGTTCCGAACACTTCTTCCCAAGTCTCCTTGACGCAATCGAAAACTCCTTGGCTGTCCATCTCTGCCATTTTTTGCGTCGAGCGATCCTTCGAGCTAAACTCCAAAGCATTGGAGTTGACGTCTGGCATCTCAATCCAAAAATCATTGCGAATGAACTCGGGCCGTGGGATCCTGATCCGGCGCGCACTTTGTGTACCAGGCCAGTTCTGCCAGTTGACTGGTACCCCGTGTGCCCAAGCCTGTCCGAAACTGCTGATGAGATCAGAATAAGAGGCCTGTCCTTCGAAGTGGTAGAAGGCTTGGTCCGTTTGCACATCGCCATTACTGCCAAATCCTAAAACGAACGGATTGGTAATCTCCAACTGCTGTGTGACGTCGCTTATCGTAGCGAACACACTGTCACCTGTTACCGGTACCCAGCCAGTCTCATTGCAGTAAAAGCATGGCCGCTCTTCAACTTGCCTCATCAAAAACGACCATAGCGCAGTAGCATCGTCTTTATTGCCTGCGAACAGCACTGCAGCTGGTGTGCACTCCAACTGGTCTAAAAACGCAAAGATAACAGACGTAGAGAAGGCGATGCGGCGCTCTGGCGTCCAGTTGGGATAATCTTTGAGCGAATGTTCAGTCACAAGCTCTGGCATTTGATCCAAAACTTCTGGCATGAGACGACACAAACTTATTACGCACTCATCGCTCAAAGCGGCATTAGGAGAAAGCAACAGAACGATCTGCTTTTCAGCAGACGCTATAACATCCGCATGGGTCAATGCATCGGCAATTGACTGGCCCTGCCTCCAAACCACTGCTTTGCGAAATGGGTCCGCTTCGCGACCGACACGTAGTGTGTGAGCAACATCACTGCGATCCAGAGTCCCTGCAGCACTAATCAAAGAGCGTTCGTATGTGCTGAACTGATCTTGATTGCGGGCCGATAGAACAAGCAGTTCTGGCTGTTCTTCAGCCATATCTTGGGGCGTGCTCTCGGGCGGATCGTAAGCTCTTAGGATCGCGTGCGCATTGTTCCCACCAAGTCCAAAGGAACTCACGCCCGCAATCCGCGGACGGTCTACGGGCCAATCGCATAGCTGGTCATTCACGTAAAACGGGGACCCATCCTGCATCAACTCCTGTGCAGGCGTCTCGAAATGCAAGCTTGGAAACAGCTTGCCTGACTTCAAAGACAATGCTGTCTTTATCAGGCCCGCTGCACCCGCCGCCATTTCACAATGCCCAATGTTTGTCTTGACCGACCCCAGCCCGCAAGAGCCTGCTTCAATGGTCGCAGAGTTGGACTGTTGGAAAGCCTCATACAAAGCATCCAACTCAATACGGTCACCTAATGGCGTTCCACTTCCGTGTGCTTCGATATAGGTAATGTCTCGGGCATTGACATCTGCAACCTCCTGAGCCTCCATCAAGGCTCGGACCTGCCCATTAACGGCAGGTGCCGTGTACCCAACGCGTTGCGCTCCGTCATTGTTTATCGCTGAGCCAGAAATAAGCGCAAAGATTTGGTCTCCATCTTGAACGGCATCTTCGGCACGCTTCAACAAAAGCGTTGCCACGCCGCTGCTGTAAACGGTGCCACTGGCATTGGCATCGAAGGCATGGATCGCCCCATCTTCTGACAAAAGGCCACCAGGTTGAAAATCATAATCTTTTTGGGAGGGCACTCGCAGCGAAACACCCCCCGAAATCGCCAGATCACATTGCCCACTGTTTAGGCTCTCACAAGCAAGATGGGTTGCGACGAGGGAGGTCGCACAACTAGCCTGAACGGTTACCGTTGGCCCAGTCAGGTCCAAACGATAAGCTATCTGCGATGTCAAATGATCTTTGTCATTACCGATCATTACTTGCAAATCACTCGAGTTTCGAACTTCACTCGAATGCCCCAGCAGATGGTAGAGCAAGTAATAGCTGGTGCTAACGCCCGAAAATATCCCGGTGGTCGGCTGGATGTGTTTTGGCGAATAACCAGCCATTTCCAGCATTTCCCAAACAGTCTCGAGAAACAGCCTTTGTTGAGGATCGGCGATGCGTGCTTCCTGATGAGTATAACCAAACCGATCGGCATCAAACGCCTTTAATCCGGGAACTGTGGCGTTCAAAATTACCCGCCGTCCACCGCCTTCAAGCTCTTGAACAACTGGGGCCAACATGTCTCTTCCATCACGAAGGCAGGCTTCAAACGCATCTAGCCCATCAATGCCGGGGAACCGGCAGTTCATGCCTATGATCGCGATGTCAGTATCGTTGAAGCTCATGGCTCATTCCTCGCCTTGACTGCACATTTCGCCTTTTGCGATGATCGGCGACGGCGACCAACTTCCTTACGTCGCTCGCCTCGTGTCTTCGCTTGCGCTTTGACTGATGTAATTTGATCGGACGGATCGGCATTGTTGGACAGGTGATCGGCAACTCGCCGAATGGTTCCAAGCCGAAACAGGTCGGTAATCTGGATTTCAGTATCAAACTGGCCTTCCAGCTGGCGATGGATCAAAACAATCTCGATCGATCCACCGCCTAGATCAAAGAAGTTGTCATCAAGCCCAACCCGATCTCGATTTAGAACATCAGCCACAATGTTCATGAGCTTCTTTTGGATCGCGTTCCCCGAAGACACCGTAGTGGTGGACAGCATCGTCTTTTCTTCAGTCTGGGTATGGGAGATTGCTTTGGCGGCAAGAGCTTTGCGATCCACTTTTCCATTCCTTGTTACAGGTAATGTCTCAATCGGTATTAGGGCGCGTGGGACCATGTAGACAGGTAACCGGTTACGCAGGTAATCCACCCAAGATCCCAAAACCTCTTTTGTGGGTATGCTTTGATTTTCAGGAGACACAAAGGCCATCAAACTTGCCTCTGTTGGAACCACCACCGCCTGGGCGATGTCTGGATGCCTTTCGAGGATTGTTTCGATTTCCCCCAGTTCAATTCTGTATCCGTTGACTTTGACCTGGGTATCTTTGCGGCCAAGGAACTCGATAAGACCCGTTTCTGTATAGCGGCCAAGATCACCGGTT
>NZ_LMCG01000026.1:0-523 GCF_001623065.1 Pseudovibrio sp. Ad46
GTTTATTTCTATTACTGCTCGATGTATTCCAATACTTCCAATGAAAATTGTAGAAGATTCTTGGTTTTAAATGTAAACTCCATCTTTCACTTCTTAGGATATCTCTCTTTCATCCTATTTGTTAAGGTCTTTCTAAGAAGAATACTTCAGCATCACTAACAAACAATCCAATGAATAGCATTGTATAAGGGAACTCATCTCCTGTAGAAGGAAGTTTTCTCTTATTATTTGTTGATTTGTTTGTTGTTTTAAAGTTTTGTTTTATAGGTTTTGGCTCTGCTACTGTAGCTGATTCTGTTAGCTGTTCTGTTGGTTTTGATGGTTCAGTAGGTTCCACAATAATCGTCATTGCCTTTTTCTCATAAACAAAGGTTATTTCTTGTGAAGTTTCTTTATACATACCTTTTTTGTTAGCGGAATCTTTAACTAATGTGTAGCCAACGATTTCTTTAGCTTTCACATTATATTCTTCATCAACAGTTCCAGTATGCATTTCCTCATCATTTAATTGATTGCCCTCTAC